>NZ_CAWUDM010000057.1:0-39138 GCF_963920855.1 Nostoc sp. CCY0012
TAATCCCCATATCATTTGCAGTGCTGGCAACTAATTCTGATTTCTCTTGAAGGGCGATGGCAGTGTTTTCTGGGTCATCTTCAGAGGTAATCGCTGGCATTTCAGATTGTTCTATGCTTGGCTGTGGTTGGGATTCATTGGCTTCATGGGCTATCACCTCAAATTCCTCTTCACCATCAAGTGCAGTGGCTTTTGAAGCAATGTTCACGGTTTCCTCTAGTTTTGAAACTTCCTCAAGTTGGCTATTACTTACACCGTTAGCGGTTACAGTCGCTAATTCAGATGGTTGCAAATCTTTAATTAGGCTATTAATTACTTCAGAACGGATATCAGAACACCAATCATCTGGAAAATCTGGGCAAAGGTCTAAGATTTTAGCTTCAATTTGTGCTGCTGTTACTTCAGTAATGCCTTTGGCTTTGAGAGTGCGGCGAATCGAATCTACTTTATTCTTAAGTTCTTTCATTTGTCATGCTCCTATTTGTTTCGAGTAATCGCTGTGAAAAAGACAATTTTGCAAGCTTCTGAATAGCTGTATACAGAATGTTTACCAAACTGTAACCCTGCTTTGTACCAAGCATTTATCAGCATTCTTTCTGTTACATTTGGTTTAATTTCACGAAGTATTGAAAGTATCAATTCTCCTGTAAATTCCTGATAATCGGAATACTTGTTCAGGAAATTTTCATAGGCTGTGAGTGACTGCTTTGTTAGCACTGTCCTGGGATAAGAAACTTTCAATTGGGCGTAACATTGCACTGATTTGAGGTTGATACTTACACCGGAGCGCTCCAACTCATTTCTAATTTGTCTCCAACGACGATTTGACAAAGTGCCACTGATTGCCTCAAAAGCTTGTCTGTAGTAATCCTTTTTTATTTGGTTGACCATATAGGCAGTTACAGATGTAATTCATCTGTTATCATTCTAGTCTATAGTGGCTATTGTGGCTTTAGTGGATATATAGACATTGCTTATCGGAAGTGGCTGAATAGCAATAGAATCCTATATAGCCACAAACACTGATAAATCAGCCACAATGAAACCCAATTCAGACAAGGATTTAGTACAAGTGAGAGTTTCAATACCAGAAGATTACAGACGACTATTTAAGGCGTTGTGCGCTGAATTAGGCACTGATATGAGTAAGAAACTGACTGAGATGATACGCCAAGAACTGATTAGCGCTGGAAAACTTAAGGAGTAGCTTTGAAACGTATCTGCAAAAAATTTTTGAAACCTAAGTTACCTACCGCTATCGCAACGAATGCCAGAATCAAGGTTTCAGCCGTGCGACAGCTGAACAATCCCTCAAAATTCTGTCGCCAATGAGGTTTTCCCGTGAAACGTAAATGGATATTAACACTTGCGACATTTACCATATAAAGGTTCTAGGCTTTGAAATATATCTTCCAGCAAAAATTTCTCCCAAAATACCCCCCAAAAACTAGGTGCAAAACTGGGAACTTCTTGAACTACTTATAAAAAACTTTAACGATTGCACGAACGCGATTACGTGTTTGGAGGAATCAGTGCAGTGCCGGAGGCGATCGCTAACTAATCGCAAAAAATATTTAATTTTCCATCTAATCAATGGCTATTTAGTGAAAAATGTAGTAGCGAGTATTACCATCAGTAGAGGTAATATTAATATGAATAACTGGTGTCTCCAATGTTGGCCGTGAAAGACCAACCTGCCGATTTTCAACTACCCCCGCACAATGAAGCGGCGTTAGAGTGGCTTAGGGAAGCGAAAAACGCTGACTCAGCTATGGTTCTGGCAGTTGGTGCTTCTGCGTTAACTACAGGCGCAGTAATTCCTGCGGGCTTGCTTCTTTTTGCGTGGGCTTACAAGCCTTTGGTACGCATTGAGAAAATTGCCAGACTGGAAAAATTGACCTACCTACTTCTGGAAGAGTTCAAAAGCAAAGGCATACAAGTCTTTCCGGTACTTAAGATCGATGACAAAAATCCTATCGACTTGTTTGTCAGGTTTCCTGGCAAAACTCACCTGTTTATCTCCATTAGATCAAAAGGAGAGAGCGAAATTGTCTACAACGAAGCCAAAGAGGTTTTGCAGGTGAGAAGAAAAAAGAATCGGTTAGGGACTTGGGAACCTTGTCCTCTGGTTGAGCTGGCAGATTACAAAAGCTGGTTTGACAAAAATAGAGACAAGTTTTTGATGTCCTCCCGTGAAGCCCAAAAGACACCCACAGCAAAAGTTTTGGTTTTATGGCCTCCTACCAAGGCATCCCCAAATCATAATGAACATCTTTATACGGAGATAGGAAATATGAAAGTTTTGGTTCTCAAGAGAAAAGGCAGTGCATTTGTAATTTCCGAGTCGGAAGTGATTGAGTTTGTCAGAAATTGGTTAGGCAAATATGAATAGGATAAATAGCGAAAACCCCGCTTCCTGCTAGGACAACGGGATTTTCTAAGTTTATTCAATTGGAATTGGGGATTGGGTTCGCAGCCTAATTAATATCCCTAACAGCAATCTTATCTTAGATTTTGAGCTGTAAAGCTATTGTAACACCAGCTTTCCCAGACAAAAAAGAGCGATTCAGAAATTTTATCTTTCTAGATTTCCGAACGTTTGTACTAAAAGATTACTGCCCAGGATAGCTCCAATTCCTCCACTACACACATCAAGGAGGAATGGTCAGATGTCACAACAAGTATTTCCAGTCTCATCCATCAATAACAAGCCAACAGAAGCAACTATCGCTCAACCCTGCCCCCACTGCGGCAAAACAGACTGGTGCTACTCCATCGGGGAACTAACAGTCTGCAACCGAGATGCAGAACAGGCTCCAGGATGGGAGAAAACAACGAAAAGAGATCGCAACGGCAAGCCATACTACGCACCAGCCAATCTCCAAAAATCACCCCGTCCCCAAGGCAAGAAAGAATATATTTACGGGGATCGCAACGGACAACCATTAATCAAAGTCATTCGCATAGATGACGGCAACGGCAAAAAGCGCATCTTTCAGGAATACTGGAGTGGAGTCTGTTGGGTAAAAGCCAAAGATTTCCCAGGCGAGAAAAAACGTGAATATCAGCGCCAAGTTACAGTTTATCGCTATGCCCAAGTCACAGAAGCGATCGCTCAGGGAAAGACCATATTTTTCGTAGAAGGTGAAGACATAGTTGATACACTCTGGAAACTAGGCATACCTGCCACAACAAACATCGGCGGCGCTGGCAAGTACCGCGCCTATGGCAGTTACCAAGGGGATTTAGAAAATGCTAACCTAGTTCTTTGTCCCGACCGTGACGAACCTGGGTTAAAGCACATGGAGGATATTAACAAAGACTTCCCCAATGCTAAATGGCTATACGCCCCTCCCAGCGATTTTTACTGGACACACCTGCCTAAAAATGGAGGATTAGATATTAAAGACTGGTTAGAAGACGGTGCTACACCAGACGATATCAATCAAGCAATTGAGGATAGGCGAATTGTAGTTGATGCGCTCAACGAAACTCTGTCCCTTGAAGCCGATCGGGATAGACCAGCCCAAAGTAAGTATAAGCAAAAATTGAATGCCATTCGTGCCGTGTGGGGCGATCGCCTACGCTGGAATACCCTCAAAAAACAAGTAGAACTCGACGGTAAGCGATTGCCACTTGACCGCATTGATTTAAAAGTGGCGATTGATGTAGATATTGACATCAGTAAAGAACAAGCCAAAGGCATTGTTTTACAACTGGCTCAAGCCCATTCGTACAGCCCAGTAGTGGAGTATTTAGAATCAGTAGCCCAGCTTTACCCCAACGTAGATGTCAGTTTATTAGATACCCTAGCCGAACGTTACTTCGGCACTAATGACCCCTTACACGCTGCACTGATGAAACGCACCTTAATTGCTGCTGCGGCCAGAGCGTTTGAACCAGGGTGTAAACACGATGAAATTACCATCCTGCAAGGTAAGCAAAAATCTCTCAAATCCACATTCTGGGAAGTTTTAGCAGGTGAAGACTTTTTCACCGATGACCTCAACGGCACTGAAAAAGACGAAATTTTAAAAATTAGCCAGTATTGGATTTTAGAGTATGCCGAGTTTGAGAACGCTTATAAGAAAAAGGATGTCTCACAACTCAAAGCATTTCTGTCAAGAAAGAAAGACTCAATGCGTCGCCCCTATGGTACTGACATTGAGGATTTCCCCCGCCCATCCATCCTGGTGGGAACTACCAATCTAGACGAATTTCTCTATGACCCCACTGGTGAGCGCCGCTTCTGGGTAATCAAGGTGTTATTCAAGAAAATACCCATCCACCAGCTCCAACAAGAACGTGATCTGATTTGGGCCGCCGCCGTCACCGCCTATCGTCATGGTGAGCAATGGCGACTAACCGACACCGAAGAAGAATGGTTAGATGCTGCTAATAAACAATACCAAAGCACTGACCCTTGGGAAGCAGCGATTATGGGTTGGGCTGACTTGCACAAGGAAGTATCTGTAGGAGAAATACTCACTGATGTTCTCAAAATTGAGTTAGCCAAGCAAAGTAAAGCCGAACAGAACCGAGTAGCTGCTATTTTGCGTTCTCACGGCTGGACAAGCGGCGTACGCAAACGAGTTAACGGTCGCTTAATTCGACCCTGGATTCGACCAAATCAAGAGGTGGAACAGGAGGTGGCACGGGGGGTGGAACAGGAGGTGGAACAGCCACAAACCATTGCTAAAGAAGACTTACAGCCAGAGTGTTCCACCTGTGACAGTAATTCTGGACAAACTTTTCCAAATTCTGATAGTACTGTTGAAACAACACCGCAACCAGCAATTGAAAAAAGTTTAGAAAAGCCGGGGGTGGAACAACTTGTAAATGAGCCTCAAACCGCGTCAGCACAAGTAACAGAAGAGTGTTCCACCTCTGGTTCCACCTCCCTAGTTGTAGGTGGAACAGATGTAGTGATTGCCAATGCACAGCTGATTAGGGAGTGCATCGCGGATCAATCTTGGGGGATGATTGAATCACTGTTAGAAGAATGGACAAGTGAATTTAAATCTGCTGTTTGGAACGTGTTGACCGCAGAGGAACGTAAGGCTGTTAAGCAACTTAAGCGAGGTACAACCTATGAATAAACCTGTTAAATCTCCACAAGTTTTCAAGATGCACCCAGAGATGGGAAACTTGGCAGATCAACAGATGGACGCAGATCAGGAATTGTATTTCAGTAGGACAGTGTAAGCTTTTAGATTACGCGATTGCGCGGAACGCACTGCTCCTTGGGCAATCGCTCTCCTCTGGTTTCACCAATTGAAGCTGATATCTTTCAAGCTAAAAGAGAGCAAAATCTCAAATGAACACAAATGTCTCATTTACGTCTTTCCCCAGGTTAGATACAGAACGTTTATTGCTGCGTCAAGAAACCCCAGAAGATGCTCTTGCTGTTTTTGCAGTGTTTTCTGACCCGAAAGTGACTGAATTTCATGACCTTGATACATTCACGAAACTGGAAGAAGCATTTGGTGTCATTGAGCGACGGACAAAACGATTTGAAATGGGGCGTGGAATTCGATGGGGAATTGCGTCTAAGCAAGATAACATCTTAATTGGTTCTTGTGGTTTTACATGGGACACACAAGCAATGAGTGCTGAGATAGGATACGAACTCAATAGCACTTATTGGAGACAAGGCATGATGACAGAAGCATTACAAGCTATTCTGCAATTTGGTTTTTTTGAGTGTGACCTGCGGTTTGTTACTGCCGAAGTAATGTTGAATAATATCGCTTCTAAGAATCTTTTGTTCAAGTTAGGATTCCAAAGTAGGGGTGTGCTAAAACAGCATGGATTTTGGAAAGGTCAGCATCATGACTTGGAGCAATTTGTACTAGCTCGGTCTTGAAAGCAGTGCAGCCTAACTAATCCCTTTTGGCTGCACGATATTGACAGGGTAAAGTAGGAAAAATTCAGTAATAAAACACATCAGTACATCTTTGTAACTTTTGTGTAATTGCTGTGTTAATTCTCAGGCAGAAATAACAAAAGCTGTGGCATTTTTGTGGAAATTAGAAGTAGTTCTCAGCAGTTCCTAGAATGATTTTGTGATGCTTTTATGATGAATTTATGGTAGCTATATGGTATTTTTGTGGCTAATTTGTGGCATTTAAAAAAATCATTTTTCTCGCACAGTACGCATAAAAGTTTGGACAGAAAAAACAGCTAAAAATGATTGAAAAAAAAACAATCACCTGACAAACACTACTTAAATACTACATTAGTAGTATAGAGATGACTGAACAATTCACCACTCAACCCTTTTGCAGTATATTTGTAACCTAGAAAGTTACAAAACTGAAACCAAGAGGGAGCTAAACCCGGATATGTTTACTCAATTCATATCTTCTGCACCAAATGGGGTGGAGTGGCTACCCTGAATTGGTATTGAGTTAGGAAGGATAATTCCGCCCAATCTGATTATTTTTTTCAAAGTTCCAGTTCTGGCCCTTTTTGCTTTTGGTTCTTTTTCCAAGTACACAGCGTGTCATTCCAATCTTTACCTTTGGGTTTAACTCGCTGGGCATGATGTAACTGTTCCATGATGATTCGCACCGTTCCAGTGTCAAACTCATCATTGGGATGGGCAACTTCTACATGGGGAATAGTGCTGAGAAAATCCACGGGCAGACTCTTATGGCTATCGACTGCCATGTACATTGTTCGCTCTGGATTTCCTTGCTTTTCAATGATGGACAGACTAGCCAATGAAAGTACCTCAATGGGTGATTTACACAACACAACTTTTTGAATTTCCCCCTTTGGTGGTTGTCCCAGTTTGAAGTGAAACCATCCTTCAGTGCGCTTGCTTAGAGTCACATATCCTTGACCTTCTCCTCTTGTTTTCATCGAAAATGCACCTTTGGTTTCACCGTCCAGATCCCGGATGAGAAACACGGCGTTTTGTTGCTCGTCAGCATAAACTAAACCTTGCTCATGAACGGCTTGCACAAAATTGGGTAGTATTCCACAGTTCTGGGTTAAGTAGTTATGTACTACATTCCATTGGCGTTCGTCTGCTGCTGGCGGGATAAACTTGGGTCTGGGTTCAAACTGTGCAAATTCAGTAGCTACTTGACGGGCTTGGGCGATGACTGCTCTGTCTACCCCGGTTGCACCAAAACTATCATGCAGCCACGCGATTGCTTGCCGATAATTACACCTGTTAACGTGCATTACCAAATCAATACTGGTATCACCGCCCTGTTTTTGAATAGGAGCAAAGTTATTCCATTGGTCGTTATGAATATTGATGATGTATCCGTGAGCATTCCAGATCCCAGGATGCTGATGGTCACAGTCTAAACCCAAATGCCAAGCCACATCTTCCAGGGCTAAGTCCCGCAGTTGTTCTTGCTGCTGCCGCAACATTGCGTTTTCTGCTTCCAGTTGTTGCCTGAGTTTTTCACTAGCAATCGCGCTTTGATGCGCCCATCGCTCATGTTCGATAGCACGGTGACGATCCGCTAACTGATGGTCAAGTTGTTGAATAACTGGGTCAGCCTGAATACGTTCATACAATTGCTGCGCTGTTTCTCCAGGCTGGGGAGCTAATCGTGCCAATTCCAAACTCAAAGGTTGACTGTTAACTGCATGGTAATATTCCTTAATTTTGGTGTGTGTCGCCTTACTGCCTTTTACCCCGCGTTCAATACCCAAAGGAGCAAGGGCAGCAGCATAACTATCTTGCAGTTTGGATAACTTGATTCTGCATTCCTTAGCTGAACCCCCAAACATTTCATTGTGGCTAAGTTGTTTAGTTTTATCGTTGACAGGAACAATGTAAGCGTGAATATGAGGAGTAGCTTCATCCAGATGCAACTCTGCCCTGACGCACTTATCACCGTAATTTTCCATCAACCATATCTTAGAAGTACTAGCAAACTTTTTCATACGTTGCAAATCCCATTCCCCGGCGCGTGATGGGTCATGAGGTCGAAAATATTCGGGGCTGGCACTCAAAAACATCTCACTACACAGCACAGCATTTTTGCGCGGCTTGTACTTTGTGCATAATTTGATTTTGAGTTGAACAATTTCCTCCAAAGGCAGGTAATCATCCCCAATCAACCGGAGGTTCATTTTTTGTGGGTCAGCATTAAGAGTTTCTTGTAATCTGGCAGTATGGGCTTCACTACCGCCTATATTGCCAAAGGTTTTCAGCTTCACCACCCGCAAAATTGCTAAACCTGCCATAAGTCCTCAGTTGTATATTTAGTTTAGTTGTGATGTCTTCAATGGTAAACTAGTCTTATAGCTGAGTCGGGATGAACTGGGCTAAAATATCGCCAAAAAATTTTGATTACGAAATAGGTACGGAATGGCTGAATTGCACCTAAGCTTCATGCGGTAATGCTACTACTGCCCGTGCCACAGCTTGACAAAGAATTTTCTCTCATAAGTATATAAAAATAACTAATTAATTGCCCATTTACAGGCTTTTAGTGTCAAGGATTCGTCAGATGTTGATGCTATTTGACGATTAGCAGATGCCGACAGAAGAAAATCTGGTGAATGGGTCAATCTTTGCTTAAATTTCCTATTAATTATGCTTGTGTGACCATTGGCTAACTACTGGGAAAAACAACGCAATTACAAGGGTTTCAGGCTATTTTGTTGTCAATAAGTCTAGTTTAATGACAATAATTGTGTTTGTTCAGAGTCATTCAACTTTTTTCAAACACTGACGCAACTGTTTTGTAACTAATTGTATTATTAATACCTACAGAATATTTTTTGAACGGTTTTTTGAATTACTTTTGCAACACAAATGTAATATAAAAAAAGTGTCAAATTTTTGCCAAAAAAGTGGCTCAAAATAGCTCTAGATAAGGGTTTGAAGGCAATTTGACTAAAAGTAGTAGGTGTGGAATGGGCGTAAAAAATTCAAAATCTGGCTATTTTGGTGCTTTGTTACGCCCCTTAGATTGCTGTGAAGTTGACAAATTTTGATGAAACTACACTTGAAAATGGCTGCAATAAGCTAGTTGAGGTGTCAAACAACGCCCTTTTGTCATCAAAAAGTGTTTTTTTTGCTAGTTTGAGGCGTTCACGGTCAAAAGTGTTAACTTACACTAAAATGCTACTGATAAAATACATAAACCCTATATATATTGTGTATTTTATGGAGGGAATAATTTTGTATTCAGAAAAGAAACTATTTATCTAAAATAGTTTTGATAAATGAAACAAATAGTAAAAGCTATAGCTAATTGAGTTATCAAATTCAAAAAGCTGAACAGAAAAAAAATTTCTTGTTGTCCATGAATAATTCGTTTGTTATCGTTTGAAGGGTAAGTGATGCTTCCATGTATTTCATCTGCATTACTGTTATTCAGATTTTCATGCCACAAAAATATGACAGATGTAAAGCACCAAAGAATTTCTATAAAGCGCCCAGATGATAGTGTGGATGGACGGGTAATTAGTTACTTACAGTCTGATCCGTTTAATCAAGGTGAGAGCTTTCCCGAATTAGTTTTATCTACTCTCAAGGCACATTGGTTGCCATTGGCATTGTTTGATGAGGGATTGCGTGGGGAGAAAATGAGGCAGATTGGCATTCGTGCGATCTCTAATTTAGAAGCACAAATTAGTGTGATCCGACGTATTTGTGGGATTGATGCAGATCCAGTTCGTGCTATGCCAGTGGTTATCAACCAAACATTTGGAACATCAGGTGATACAGCATCTGTCTGGAGAGAGATTTCTAATAATCATTCAAATAACGATAGTCAATCCAATGCTCAAGCACAGGAGGTTGAGACTGATGATGAGGATGAGGATGATGATGATGACTGGGAATTGATGGACATACCACAGACTGAAGAAGAGAGAGATGCGAATCGAATACTGGGTTATGGACAATAAAGTAGAGAAATTATGACAGAAATCAAAATAAATTAAATAATGTCAAAAAGCTGGTGTTGACTTGTGATAGTGGTGGGAGTAAAACCAAAGCGATTGCCTCCTTTCTGCGCTGAGTCTTTCAGACACGCACTCGCGTTCGCGCAATCGCTTCGGCGGGAGATTCAAATGAAGAAAGTGCCGAGATATTGAATTGACTACATATATATAGATGGTGTTCAGGCGAAATGGGTGGTGGGATTTATGAATTTTCTATAAGGTGACGAAGATTTTTCGGAACCATTTGTCATCTAGTTGTATCTGCTGATATATGGAATATATGGAACCAGTTATACCGAAACCGGGGCATGACATTGAATCTATGAAGCCCCAAGTAGATTTCTCTATTGTGCAAACGGCTTTCAAGTCAGCTTGGGAGCCGTTTTGCATTCTTTACCGAACGAAGGGTACTTTTTATATCAGAACAGGAAGAAAGTGTTTGGTTTTCAAGTTCAATCCCTTACAACGGTTGCGTCATGCATTTGGTTGGGCATCTACTTATAAGCTAAACGCATGATCTCGCAGTAAATATTTTTGCTGGGATAACAAACTTCATTGTTCACAGTAAAGAAAAGTATTTTTAATTACAATCATTAATAGCGTTCAAAAAATTACATATTTTCAGAGTGTTTGCATGACCATGACTACTGATACACAGCAGTTATCAGTAATAGGGTGTCCGCCGAGATACCGTAATAGGTGTAGGAAATTTCATCACTTTAGAATTTGGTGAGCCACTTCCACCTTTATGAGTGTCCGCCGAGATACGGATACCGTTGGCGAATTGGAGGGTTGATTTTTGAAAACTTTTGTTGAGGTTTTCCACGAAAACAGCAGGTTTCCCAGCCTTTAGAAATATTTCGCCTACGGTATCTTTGCTACTTTTATCCTAATTTTTGCAAGTAACTTACAAAAATGACTTGTCAATATACTCAAGATATTGACAAGCTAACTTACATGAACTAATACTGCTAACTTACATGAACTAACACTGCTAACTTACATGAACTAATACTGCTAACTTACATGAACTAATACTGCTAACTTCCGATATATCTAACTTAGAATAGCTGATGTAACTGACTTTCAGTAACTCATGTAATTGAATTACCATAAAGCTTACTTACAATAAATAGTACTTCTAATTTAATTAAGTGACTTAATTGGTAAATACTAATTGACATAGCTATAATATATTTATGGATAAAGTAGAAAGCCTAGTAGTAAAGGCATTACTACCAGGCTTCAAGCATAGATATGTCCAGTATCTACAGCTTTATCAAGAAAAGTGCAATCAAGGCTATGTTAGTTAATTGAGCTAACGTTAGCAGCATGAAGCACAGTAAGAAAATGGTAAATACCATTTCTACTCCTTATTTTATTCGTTTACTAATTGCAGCTTTGGCAAGAAGCTGCAATTGTTTTAATTATAGCTTGAAAAATATAATCTGTTTTAGACAACATTGCAAAGTGTGTTATTAAAATCTTATTTTGTTAGAAGGGAATTTCCTCTAAATTTAATTAGAAAAAATTTTTGCTATCACATAGTAGGCAGGAACAAGGTTGGTTTTTATGTACCTTGTCAACTCTGTTTGTTAATACATTGCCTAAAAATGTAGACAACTTTCACGTCGCGTATCTCGACTAAACACCATTTACGCATCACGACTCGTAAAGAACAGTATTTTTCTTTTCAAACCTCTGGCATTCAAGGTTTTTGCAGTTGCGTAACGGAGAACGTTAGTCGCAGTAATTGTACTTAATTGAAAAATACGCAAAAATCGGTTAAAAAGATATTTAACCAAGTAGCAAACTACACCACCCAGCGCCCTACGGAGAAAAACTGACAAGATGCTAGTATCGCCAAACTTTGGCTTCCTAGAAATCCATGACCCGCAACTGGTGCGACTGGGTGCTTTAGCAGAAAGATATTTTACAGAAGACCCTAACACCTGCCTAATCAAACTGCGGCAATTTGGCGAACTCCTAGCGCAACTGATAGCGGCGCAAGTGGGAATGTACAACTTTGAAGAACGCCAAATCGACTTAATGCGTCGCCTACGGGACAAAAATATCCTCAAAGGCAAAGTATATGAATTATTTGACAAATTACGCTTGGCAGGGAATGAAGCCACACATGGATTTGCCAACGACCAAAGGACTGCCCTCAGCAACCTTAAATATGCCCACCAATTAGGAATATGGTTTCATCGGATTAAGACCAAAAATCCTGATTTTCACCCAGGCCCCTTTGTCCCACCGCAAGACCCAGCCAGAGAAACCCAAGCACTCAAACAAGAACTAGCACAGTTGCGGACTGAGTTACAAGCCAGCCGCACCGCCGCAGAACTAGCGCAAATTGCCGCCGAACAAGAAGCACAGCGTCGCATCTCCGCAGAAGAACTAGCCAAAGAAGCCGAAGCAGAAAAGCAAGCCGCCTTAAATCGCCTTGTAACTATTCAAACTACAGCAGCCAGCCAATCGGCACAAACAATTCAAGAAACCATCCAGCGATCGCAACAAGCAGGGGATAATATTGACCTGGATGAACGGGAAACCCGCCGCCTCATTGATGCTCAACTACGGGCAGCTGGTTGGGAGGTAGACTCAGAACAGCTTACTTATAGTAATGGTATTCGTCCCCAAAAGGCGAAAAATTTAGCGATCGCCGAATGGCCGACAAACGACGGACGCGCTGATTATGTTTTCTTTGTCGGACTTTTAGTAGTCGCCGTAGTCGAAGCCAAACGGCAAAGCACCGATGTTTATGCTGCCATCGACCAAGCCAAACGTTACAGTCGCGGCTACAAAATTCAAAGTGATGAAACCTTACCCGGTGGCCCCTGGGGTGAATATCAAGTCCCCTTTGTCTTCGCCACCAACGGACGGGAATTTTTACGACAATTGCAAACCAAAAGCGGTATTTGGTTCTGTGATGTCCGCCGTCCGGAAAACATCCGCCGTTCCCTCACCACTTGGTACAAACCAGAAGCTTTCATTGATGCCCTTAATCAAGATGTAGACAAAGCACACCAACTACTTACCGAGGAAGGCTTTAACTACAACCTGCAACTAAGAGACTACCAAATCAAAGCCATTCAAGCTGTTGAAGCCAGATTAGCCCAAGGTTTTAGGGAACTGTTATTGGCAATGGCCACGGGGACAGGTAAAACTAAAACCTGCCTGATTTTGGTTTATCGTCTCCTGAAAACTAAACGTTTTCGCCGCGTTCTGTTCCTGGTAGACCGCACAGCATTGGGAGAACAAACAGGTAATGTTTTTAAAGAAACGCGAGTAGAGAATCTACAAACCTTCGCTGATATTTTCGGGATTAAAGAACTGGGTGATGCAGTACCAGACAGAGATACCAAAGTCCACATTGACACTGTGCAAGCATTTGTCAAACGTATCCTCTACCCAGGCGAGAACGCAGCCATTCCTACAGCCGACCAATATGATTGCATTGTCGTGGATGAATGCCACAGGGGATATTTACTAGATAGAGAATTAAGCGATTCAGAACTTACCTTCCGCGACTATGACGATTACATCTCCAAATATCGCCGCGTCCTCGACCATTTTGATGCAGTAAAAATTGGACTTACCGCCACCCCCGCACTGCATACCACCCAAATATTTGGTGAACCGGTTTACACCTACAGTTACAAAGAAGCGGTCATTGATGGCTACCTCATCGACTGTGAACCACCTATCCGCATAGTTACAGCCCTTAGTGAAGATGGCATCATGTGGCAAGCGGGGGAAGCAATGGAATATTTTGACCCCATCACAGGCACAATTGATTTAGTTCATGCCCCGGATGAAGTCAGAATTGAGGTAGAACAGTTTAACCGCCAAGTTATTACTGAGGAATTTAATCGAGTCATCTGTGAATTTTTAGCAGCAAATATTGACCCTTCACTGCCAGGAAAAACCTTGATATTTTGTGTGAAAGATGATCATGCTGATATTGTTGTTAACTTATTAAAACAAGCACTGATTGCCCAGTATGGCAGTGTAGAAGATGATGCAGTTCTCAAAATTACTGGCAAGGCTGATAAACCATTACAATTAATCCGCCGCTTTAAAAACGAAGCTAATCCCAAAATTGCTGTCACAGTAGATTTATTAACCACTGGCATTGATGTACCAGAAATCTGCAACTTAGTATTTATTCGGCGGGTGAACTCGCGCATCCTTTACGAACAAATGTTAGGACGGGCAACCCGACGCTGTGATGAGATTAAAAAAGAAGTTTTTTACATTTATGATGCTGTGAATTTATATGCAGCCCTGTCTCCTCTCTCTACGATGAAACCAGTGGCGGTTAATCCCAAGATTTCTTTTACCCAACTGGTGGAAGAATTAAATACAGTCAACGATAGCACTGCTGCGGCTACCATTGTTGACCAACTTTTAGCCAAACTGCAACGCCAGCAAAGAAAACTGAGGGATAGCAACCGGGAGAATATTGAAGCCGCAGCCGGGATGCCAATGGCAGAAATGATTAACCACCTGCGCCAAAGTGACCCCCAGCAACTCAAGGAATGGTTTAAGCAACGCTCCGCGATCGCCCAAATGTTAGATGCTAGAGATGGTGGTAGACAACCTGTGCTAATTTCTCGCCATGCTGATGACCTGCGACGGGTAGAAAGGGGTTATGGTAATGCCCAAAAACCCGAAGATTATTTAGATAGTTTTGGGGCATATTTACGCGAGAACATGAACAAAATTCCAGCTTTGATAGTTGTAACTACCCGTCCCCGTGAATTGACTAGGGCGCAGTTGAAGGAATTGCGGTTAATGCTTGACCTAGCTGGATATTCCGAGAAAATATTGCAGGTAGCATGGCGAGAAATGACTAATGCTGATATTGCTGCTTCAATAATTGGATTTATCCGCCAAGCTACATTAGGGGATGCTTTAGTTCCCTATGAAGAGAGGGTGGACAAGGCAATGAAGAAAATCTTGGCTTCTCAAAATTGGACACCACCCCAGCGCAAATGGTTAGAACGCATTGGTAAGCAGTTGAAGGTAGAAACTATTGTGGACAAGGAAGCATTAGACCTGGGAGAATTTAAATCTCAAGGTGGTTTTGTCAGATTAAATAAAGCTTTTAATGGACGTTTAGAAGATATTTTAGTGCAGATTAATGAAGCACTATGGCAAGATGTGGGGTGATAATTTTGCTATTTTATACTTTAAGTCAGACACAGCCAAGCAATATTATAAGCTTTGAAAGCTAATGTTTGTATCTTGTGTGTCTGTAGTTATATCCAAGTTCATAAACAGTAAAATTACTCAAGCAGATACCCTAGATAATTAATTAATATGTAAAATAAATGACTATTTATAAAATGAAAATATTAAAATCTCTGGTTGCATTTGTAGCTTTGTTGTCAGGTGTCTTTGTACTTAGTAATGCACAGGCACAGGAAGTTAGGAATGTAATTAGTTCCTGTCGTTTGGAAACAACTGCCGGGATAACAGACAGGGGCAGATGCAAGATAAAAACTTGGATAGAGGGTGACTATATTATTGTTGAAATAAAGCCATCTTGGGAAAAAGAAGTCAGCTACTTTAAACTAGCAAACAATCCTAACTGTAAAACTTGGAGCTATTATAACGATTCTGGCTGTAAAGGAGTTTCAGGAGATGGTCAAAGTTGGGATGAAGAGTTCGGGGGATTGGTAAGCATCGGAGAACATGAAGATGCTCAAGGCAACCCCAAGTTTCATTATAGTTTTGGAAGAGCTTATACACTTATTTATGACGGTAAGTTTCCTAGACCAGCTAGCTCAGTTTCCAAAAGTTAATAATAAGATTAGTAGTCAGCGTTAAAGCAAGATTGATCAAGTGAAACAGCATGACATTACAAGCTATGGCATATTTTAAAAGTAAAAATTAGGTTATTATACTTAATTTTAATAGCTTTATTAATATAATTGACTATTAGGCAAGTTTGACAATTTCAGAGGTAAATTGATTGTCATGGTAATTATTTACCATCAATTAGTTAGCAGCATCAAAAATCTGCTGTGCGGTTAAATTTAATTGGGGGAAGGTAGGTGATTTAATCGCTGTGTCACCTTGAAATGGAGTCATTTGATATTCACCATCAACTAAACTACATACAAAAATAGTCGGTTGTTTGGGATTACCGATAAATTTCCTAGCTCCCAATGCCGCATAATCAGCAATCCAATATTCAGGAATGCCCATTTCTTCATAATCCCTAAGCTTGTTGTAGTAATCATCTCGCCAGTTAGTCGATACAACCTCAACCACCAATGGCACAGATGCAGCTTGGCTGACTGTTGACTGCTTTTGAAAAAGCGGTTCGTTGCTGAGATTGTCTAGATTTAATAACAATACATCAGGCGAATAAGCAGATTCAGCACTAGGAGTTTTAACGAGAGCAGTTTTAGGAATACCGTAGGGTAAATTCAAACGATCAAACTCCACCGTTAATTTACGTGACAAAAATGCTATGACTTTTTCATGTTCTCCGTTTGGAGGGGGCATTTCAAAAATTACTCCGTTACGTAATTCATAGCGTTTACTATCGTTGGGATACCATTCGATAAATTCATCAAATGTCAGTAATTTTGGCAAAGATTGGGTCATAATCTTACCTCCATATATATTTTACTTTATCAAAACATTCACAATTTTCATTGGGATAATTCAATGATTTTTGATTGTCATGGTATTTATTTTCCAATATTTAAATTAAAATTATCAAGGGAATTTTTATTTATATTCTTAGCAATTAGCATAATTAAACAGGGTTTGCTTACTCTATAGTAAATCAGTATATAAATTTATCTGTTGTAACTGTTCTTTACGCCAATTAGCAAAACCATATCAAACTTTGACAACATTACCTAATTGCGTATAATTGCAAAGCGACATTTATATAGTAACTACTTATTTAAAACATTGAGCGCGACTACTGATATCGTCCAAAAACTCTGGAATCTCTGTCACGTTCTGCGGGACGACGGGATTACTTATCTCGATTATGTAACTGAATTAACATACCTGCTGTTCCTGAAGATGGCGCAGGAAACAGGCACAGAAAGCCAAATCCCAGAAGGCTGTCGCTGGGGTGATTTGGTGGTTAAGGATGGCATCGAACAGATGAACTTTTACCGCGCCACCTTGTTAGAGTTAGGTTCTAAAAATACGCCGCTACGGGTGCAGGCTATCTTTGCTAATGCCCAAACTGCCCTGAAAAAACCGCAAATTCTCAATAAGCTGGTCAAAAGCATTGATGAACTGGACTGGTACTCCGCCAAGGAAGAAGGCTTGGGCGATTTGTACGAAGGATTGTTAGAGAAAAATGCAGGTGAGAAAAAATCTGGTGCAGGGCAATACTTTACGCCGCGTCCTTTGATTGATTGCATGGTGGAACTTATCAAACCGCAACCGGGGGAACTGGTACAAGACCCCGCAGCCGGGACTGGTGGGTTTTTAATTGCCTCAGACCGCTATATTAAAAAACATACCGATGATTTATTTGATTTAAGCGAAGCGGAACAGTCGTTTCAGCGTTACCAAGCATTCTGCGGTATTGAGTTGGTGCAAGATGCCCACCGACTATTATTAATGAATATGCTGCTACATGGCATTGAGGGTGCTGTAGACTTGGGTGATACTCTCTCCAGTGATGGTCAGCAGTTACCAAAAGCCAATGTTATCTTGACTAATCCTCCCTTTGGGACGAAAAAGGGCGGCGGATTGCCTACACGGGATGACTTTACTTATCCTACTTCCAACAAGCAGTTAGCTTTTTTACAGCATATCTATCGTGGACTGTTACCTGGAGGACGGGCGGCGGTGGTGTTACCTGATAATGTGCTGTTTGAAGATGGGCAAGGGCGTAGCATCCGCGCTGATTTAATGGATAAATGCAACCTGCATACAATTTTACGGTTGCCTACGGGGATTTTCTACGCTCAAGGTGTCAAGACTAACGTGCTGTTTTTCCAACGGGGAACGACGGAGAAGGGGAATACCAAGCAGGTGTGGTTTTACGATATGCGGACGAATATACCTGTTTTTGGCAAGCGCACACCTTTAACTAGAGAGCATTTTCGGGCATTTAAAGAAGTTTACGGGGATGATGCTAATGGGGGAAGTCCGCGTGTAGATGAAGGGGAGTTGGGACGCTGGCGTTGCTTTACGCGGGAGGATATTGCTAAACGCGGCGAAAACCTGGATATTACTTGGCTGCGGGATGAAAGTTTGCAGTCGGGGGATGATTTACCTGAACCAGATGTAATTGCAGCCGCTATTATGACGAAGTTGCAAACAGCGATCGCGGAAATGGAGGCGTTGACGGCGTTGCTAGAAGGGGAGGAAGAAACCGAGGACGAAGCCGCGCTTCTAGAATAAAAGCAAACCCACAGTCATCAATTCTTATGACCCAAGCTTTACCAAAAATAGTTACCTTTGACGACTTTATCGCATGGTATCCCGAAAACTCTGGGGTACGCTACGAACTGCACAATGGGGAAATTGTCGAAATGGCACAGCCTACAGGGAAGCATGAAAGGATAAAAGGATTTTCGGCGGCTGAATTGACTGTAGAGTTTAGACGATTAAATCTCCCCTACTTTATCCCTAATCAAGCAATAGTAAGACCACCGGAAAGAGAATCAGGTTATTTCCCAGATGTATTAATCCTCAATGACGCTGCTTTAGTTGATGAACCGCTTTGGGAAAAATCTTCTACTGTGACTAAGGGTACATCAATTCCTTTAGTTATTGAGGTGGTCAGTACAAATTGGCGCGATGATTATTATCTCAAACTGGCCGATTATGAAGAGATGGGCATTCCTGAATATTGGATTGTTGACTATGCAGCATTAGGAGCTAGAAAATTTATCGGTAATCCTAAACAACCCACTTTCTCAGTGTATCAACTAATTGATGGGGAATACCAAGTTAGTCAGTTTCGGGGTAGCGATAAAATCATATCTCCTACTTTCCCTGAGTTAAATTTGACTGCGGAACAAGTTTTTAATGCTGGTCAATAATAAGTGATGAATTTACTTGATTAGCAGAGGTAGGTAGTAAAGATGAATGCAGAACAAGAATTATTAAGCAATTGGCGTTCCCTTCCACCAGACAAACAAGAGGAAGTTTTAGATTTTGTGGAATTTCTTCGCTTGAAAACCTCTGCCAATAAAACTCCCTTGGGAGAACGTTTACGCGAAATTCGCTCTAGGATTGTTGCTTCTGGTAAACCTTTATTAAATAGAGATGAAATAGAAAAAGAAATTGCTAGTCGTCGCGGGGGATTACAGGAAACTGACGCATGAAGATAACTTGTATTTTTGATTAATTTTTTATTGTCGATATTCTAGAGTAATGTCTAAAGGAGAAACAGAAATGCACAGTATTAAATTATCAAAGCGTGTCGGGGCAGATGGGATTTTACATTTAGATATTCCAGTAGGGATAACGGATAAAGAAGTAGAAATCATGGTGATTTATCAACCGCTAGAAAAACCAAATCAGCTAAAAACACCAGAGGAATTAGGTTGGCCTGCTGGTTTTTTTGAGCAGACTTATGGTAGTTGTCAGGATGACCCCATTGTTATTGATTCTGAAGGTGATTTTGAAGAAAGGGAAGAAATTGTGTGAGATATTTGCTGGATAGTAATGTTTGCGCTCGTTATCTTAATGGTAGGTCATTGGCAATTCGGGAGCGTTTACGAGCAACAAATATTGCAGATATTGCTGTGTGTTCTGTGGTCAAAGGTGAGTTATTTTATGGTGCAATAAAAAGCAATAATCCTGAGATAACCTTGGCTCGCCAGCAAGAGTTTCTCAAGTTGTTTGTTTCGCTGCCGTTTGATGATTCTGCTGCCCTCGTTTACGGAAGAATCCGTGCAGAATTGTCAGCTAATGGTACTCCTATTGGCCCCAATGATTTCCAAATTGCAGCTATTGCAATGGCGAATAATTTGATATTGGTTACGCATAATACGCGGGAATTTAGTCGAGTCAATGGGTTGCAAATAGAGGATTGGGAGGAGGAGAGTTGAACCAATATCAAACTTTGCCATGTGGATGGTCATTCGCTTTACTAAAGCAAGTTATTAAAAAACTTGTTGATGGTTCTCATAATCCTCCACCGAAGCAAGAGCGTGGTTTTCCAATGCTTAGTGCTAGAAACATTGAAAACGGACAAATTAATTTTAATGATTATAGATTTATCGAAAAAAAGGCTTTTGAAATAGAAGACAAGCGAACACAGGTACGCCCAGGTGATGTACTATTAACAATAGTTGGTGCAATTGGAAGAACTGCAACTGTTCCAGATAATATCCCTTTATTTACACTTCAAAGAAGTGTTGCTGTTCTTTCTCCACTTGGCATGATACCTGATTTTCTTATGTATCAGCTTCAATCTCCACAAGTTCAAAAAGAACTACTTAAAGAAGCAAAAGGAACAGCACAAAAAGGAATTTACTTAAAACAATTAGGTGATATTCCCGTACTTCTCCCACCCCTGAACGAACAACGCCGGATAGTTGCGAAAATAGAGGCACTGAAGGCTAGGAGTCAGCGAGTGAAGGAGGAGCTTGAGGATATTCCTCAACTGCTAGACCAGTTCCGTCAATCTGTCCTCGCCGCCGCCTTTCGTGGCGACCTTACTGCTGATTGGCGGGAGCAGAATCCTGATGTTGAACCTGCTGAGGTTTTACTTGAGCGCATTCGTGCAGAACGTCGCCGCCGTTGGGAAGAAGCGGAATTAGAAAAGATGAAGGCGAGTGGTAAAACACCGAAGGATGATAAGTGGAAGGAGAAGTATGAAGAGCCTCCTACTCCAGATATGATCAACCTTCCTCCACTCATAGGAAACTGGACTTATAGCTTTTTAAAACCGTTTCTTTCACAAAAACGAACTGGTCTTAAAACTGGCCCCTTTGGTAGTTTATTGAAAAAAGATGATTACCGAACTTATGGTATACCTGTTTTGGGTATTGAAAATATTAGTTCTACTGGTTTTATTAATAGAAATAAAATTTATATTGATGAAGTAAAAGCTAAAGAAATTGCCGATTATGATGCACAAGAGAAAGATATACTAATTTCACGCTCAGGAACAGTAGGAGAGGTATGTGTTGTGCCACATGGAATAGGTGAGGCGAGGATTTCAACAAATCTTATTCGTGTATCTCTGGCAGAAAATTATATGCTACCTGATTATTTTTGCTTTTTATTTCGTGGTTCGCCATTTATCTTAAATCAGGTGTCTGAATTATGTTCTGGTAGCACAAGAGATTTTTTGAATCAGACTATTTTGAGTAGTCTAGTTTTCCCTATACCACCTTTAGAAGAACAGAAAGAAATAGTTAGAAGAGTTAAACAATTAGTTGAGTTCTCAGAAAAAATAGAATATCAAGTGACAGAAAAAACTCAATTACTTGAGTTGCTAAATCAATCAATCCTAGCCAAAGCCTTTCGCGGTGAACTCGTACCCCAAGACCCCGACGACGAACCAGCATCCGTCCTGCTAGAATGCATCCGCGCAGAACGCGCCAAACTCCAAACCAAAACAGCCAAAAAATCCACACTTCGACTAGGCTCAGTGACCACCACCAAAACCAGCGCACGACGTACCAAAAAAACACAACCACAACAAGAAGAATCGGTGCAGCTAGACCTGGGGTTGGAGTAGCGAAGACAAACTAGCGATCGCGCCAACTCAATAACTTATCCTCTCACACCAGAGCTTGACACCCTCTATTTATCGCTGAAAAGCAACCAGAGCAAGCATTTCGCCCTTATTCGTGGAATGTCCCTGAATCCCTGCCAAATCTCTAAAAAGCTAAAAAGCTAAAATTAGTTAAAGTCAAAAAGCTAATTTTACAAAAAGCTAAAAAGCTAAAATTATTAATTGACAAATTAATCAAATGAGTTTAAGTTAATTGGCTAATTTAATAAATTACTAAAAATATATATGTTGACCATTACCGTAAGCTCCTTGAGTGGCGGACAGGGCAAGACGACGACCTCACTGTTCTTGGGGCGGCTGCTATCACGCCAGGGCTTGCCCACCTTGATGCTAGACTCCGACCCGCAACATAATCTCACCACCTATCTGGGGTTTGAGTTAGAACCCAACCAACCAACCCTATTGGAATTTCTCAAAAAAACAGTTGCACCAGAAGACTGCATCTACCCAACACAAGACAACGACAACTTATTTCTTATCCCCGCCGACGACCAACTTGATACCGTACAAGATTATTTATCTAACAGTGGAGTTGGTGCAACCTTACTCAAGCGACGATTGTCAGCCATCAGCAAAATATTCAAAGTGTGCATAATTGATGCCCCACCCCAGCGATCGCAAATTTGTTTGACAGTCATCGGCGCAGCAGATTTTTTGATTATCCCCGCCGAAGCATCAGTTAAAGGTTACGGTTCGTTGGTGCGGACACTGGACTTACTCAGTGGCTTGCAAGATGTCGGCGCAACGAATGCCCAAGTATTAGGTGTTTTACCCTTCCGAGATCGTTGGTTTGGGAACACCCAAGCCCAAGAAAGTCGGGCGGCTGTAGATGGAATGCGTGACGAAGTTGGCGAGGGGTTAGTTATACCCTCAATCCGCGAATCAGAACGCTACAAACAAGCCATCAATAAACGTACAACTTTGAGCGAGTTGGGATATAACGACTTGGAATATCCCTTTGAAATTTTAATTGAGAAAATTCAGGCTGCACTTGGAGGTAAATAATAATGTCAGATAACGTACTCAACCAACTACGCAACAAACGCAATCGCTCCACAGTTGAACCACGCCAGGATGCACTCGTTCCCAAAGTACAACCCGAACCCCAAACAGAAGAACAAAACTCACCACAGGAAACCAGCCCAGTACCAGCTACCGACAACCCAACTGCTACACCAGCAGACACAATCGCCGAACTCCAAGCCGAACTGGAAAAGTACCCCGAAACTCGACGACATTCAGCCATCGTTCTAGAAAAAGACCTCGACCAAGAATTAACACGCTTTTGTAAAGATAGGGGAATCACAGTTGAGGTATTTCTAGAAGCGGCTTGGACTTTTGCTAGTACCGATAACGCACTTTTAGAAAAAATTACCACAGAAGCCAAACGCCGCTACAACCAACGTAAGCGAGTTGGTCAAATTAAGCGGTTAATCACCATGTTGAGTAATTCAGCTAAGTGATAAATGTTGATACCAATCTGCAATTAAATTTATTTAACTTTCTCGGTTAGATTGTTGTGGCTGAGACGCCGTTTTCAGACTAAGGAATTGCAGCTAAATATAGAAATTTTGGTATGATTAATTATTTGTCTAAGTATTACTTATTTTTTATACAAAGTGCAAAAAACTCCCAACGAAATTAAGATTGAGTTGACAAAGCTAATCGAAGAATCTCAAACTAATTTTCCTAATTTGGCATTAAGGTTACAGGAAATGAATAGATGGATTGCCAGTAAAAAAACTGGACAACTCATATCCAAAAAACACGTAATGCAACTCCTAGAGGAACTAATCCGAGATAGTATTTTTTGGCTAGAAATCCAGTTACTACCTAAAGAAGATAGAGAATTTGAATTATCCTTATTAACACCAACAGAAAGATATTGGTATGAAGACTTATTTCCTGCTTGGATCAATGAAAAAGACCCCAAAAAAGTTATTTGGAAAAAAAAATTAATGGCTGGCATTTTTGAAGGAAGCGATATTTCCTTAATTGACCAAGTATGTCAAATAATAGAATCGAGTGGTGGAGACACCTTTAATTCTTATATCGCAGACCTGTCAATGGCAACAGATATAATAGTTTCGGGATTACAACAAATACCATTGTCAATTCAGTTAACAAGCGTTCGCAATGAACTTGCTCAAACAAAGCAACAGGATTGGTTACGTACTTTACAATACTGGGGAATTAAACGGGGCATTTTTATAAGTTTCAATCCAATGCTACATCAAGTAGAGTTAAGAATTGGACAAGAAGCGTTCCAACATAGTGACCACATCTCAAAAAACTGTTATCTTAAAATTGATATAGACAGATAAAGCCATGATGTCCTATCAAATAGAGGTTCCCAAAGAAGAAAGAATTACTAGAGCTAGAGAAGCTCTCTCAAGAGCTAGAGCTTTGAGGCGTTCTAGGAGGCGTATGGGTGTTGATGGGATTCATCAATTTGTTAAAGATGTAGATGGTGATTGGTTAGAGAACTGGACAGAGACAACAGATGTAGAGAGAGAGCATAAAACTCATCCTCAAAAACACAGCTTTGTTTTTGAGTTAATTTTACATAGTCCAGTATTTACTTTTTTTTGTACCTCAACATTAAAAAACAACACCGATAAAGGTAAAAGAAAATCAAAATCAGGGAATAGATTTATACGTGATGTTATAAATTTAGACAAGAATTAATTAGTAACATCAAACCCGTGGCAAATGTAAAGCACTACTATCACCAGGGCGAATGTGAATGTAACCTGACGTAGTAGCCAGATCAGCGTGTCCCATTGTTTGCTGAATCAACGGCACAGGCGTTCCCCTTTCTGCATTATGGGTAGCGTGAGAATGCCTCAACCAGTGACAACTCACCTTTTCCCTCAGTCCTGCCCTTTCAGCTGCATCCTTAATAATCGGGTCAACATTTTGCCGTTGTAGTGGCTGCATCCCCTTACCCTTGCGACTGGGGAAGACATAGGCATCCTTGAGCGCATCCCCCCTGTAATCCATCAACTCCTGCCACAGATATTCCGGCAGCAAAACGTGACGGGACTTATCCCCCTTCCCCACCACGGTAACTTGCCCTGTACGTTCCCGTGGAGTAAAATCCTTCCACCTCAACCCTACCAACTCCGACACCCGCAACCCAGCCACATATAACAGCTTTAATATCAACACATCCCGAATTTGTTGAGACTTGTAACGATAATCTGCCCGTTCCGTGAGCCGAATCATCAACGCGATATCAGTTAGAGTCAGCACTTTTTCGTGTAATCGCTGGTCTACCTTCTTCAACTTAATCGCCGCCCCTGGGTTAAAACGGATATAGCCAGTTTTGTAAGCAAAGGAAAGTAAACTTTTCACCGCCGCCATATAGGTTTTGATAGTAGGTGCTGCCAAACCCCGGTTATGCAAATGTTCAGAAAATTCCACCATATCCTCAACAGTCGTGTGGCAGATCGCTTTCCCCACTCCCCCCAAAAACGCGGTGAACTGCGCCGCATACCGCAGATAACATTTTTGGGTACTTTGCGGCTTGTCATGCAGCCACAGTTGAATTAACCGTTGCTGGGCATTAACGGGCGCTAACTTAGATAGTTGCTTCCCCCTGGTTTTGACTACTACTACTGGTGTCATACTTTTTTGGTATCTAAACAAGACAAAACACGGTTTTTGTCTGTTTGATACACATACATCTGTTTCATCCCACTGAACACATTTCGCTGCAAATCTTTACATGATTTGGCATCTCGTGAGATATTAGCCGACTGCGGCAGGGGTGTGGTGTATCTGTGAGTATTTTTACTCAAAGCAAATGTACTAGTATTAGCAAGAGCAATGTCTAAAAAAGCAAAACTGATGCTGGCATTAGCCATTGACTCCAAATTTAAAACCCCACCTAGATACTCTCTAGGTAAGGGTTGATATCGATATTGATATCATTATGATACTCGTGCGTTCTCCATCTAACAGCATTGCTACATAAGCCACTCTGATTGCTCTAATCAAGCGTGAGATGAAATTGATTCGTCTTCTGAAGAATTTTCATCTACCATCAAGACATAATCTGCCATTTGCGCTGCTAAGTGAAGAACAATTGGACGAGCTAAAGTGTCTTTGTATTGCAATGCCATCCGACGCAATTCATGCGTCAATACTGCCCAATGCCAAGGTTCATCTTCTGGTTGTATGCAAGCTACTACTAACTCAAGTATTGCAGGGTTTGACCAGTGGAGTTGAGGTTTATCCAATTTACTGAAATCAAGTTTTTCCTTTGGCATTGTATTAGACTTTTGCCCAATACTGAGAAATATACGTTTATTGCTGTCTGTCTTAAATAGTCCCTCCGTTGCCACACTTATCTGTTCAAGTTCCACCAAATTATCAAACAATTTCACCTTCTGTTTCTTTTGATCATGCAGAGCATACCATTCTGGAGTTTCCCCATCTTGGCGTACCCGAACTACGCGAAGTTTTGGCATCAGTTGAGGAGATTCAGTGCCAAAAACTATCCCATCTTGAAATATTTCTTTATCTTGCAGCCATGTCCAATACCTTCGGATATTTTGAGCATCGCACAGGAGTAATGTATCTTTACCTCTTAACTCTTTGGTTTGTAGCATTCGTTTTATAAATCCTTTGATCTCCTTTTTTAACTTGTCGTTATCTCCTGTAATAGATGTTCCTTTTGAGTTTATCTTTCTTAAAGCTTCATCGTAGGGTATCCAATCAGATATACCATTAAAAGTAGCTTCTATTGTTTGAGAGTCAGAACGCATTTTCACCAGAACTGGGATCAATTGTTGTTTCCCATGTGCGCTGGTTTTAGAAGTGCGGTTAACCAACCATAAACCAACATAAGTAAGAGGTTCAGGAAGAATTGCTGATGGAATAACTATACGAGGCGGAGCTATCTGTACTCCCAGCGACCGCAGTAGGTCTAAAAAAGAAGTTATGGCTTTCTGCGGTAGCTCTTCTTGTAATCCATTAATTTCATTCTGTTCGTGCCTGTTTAACTCTCTTCCTTTATCTTTTGCTGCCTTTTCATATTTCTTTTTTAATTCCTCATGTTCAGGGACAATAAACTTAGATACCCTGTCAATTTTCTCTTGAACAAAGCCTAAGCGAATAGCTGCTTGGGGGTCTGTCCATTCAGGTTTCCAATGGTTTTCACCATAGAGTTCAACTAATACCCCTACTTTCCCTGTCACAGGTGGCATTTTATTAACAGTTTCTGCGACTTCAGCTTTTCTACTCTTGATAGCTTCTTCTCGTTGTTTGGAATTTGGTTTTTTTGTTTTATCTGTAGATAAAGCTAAACGTTCTGCTAATTTACCTATTTCTTGTGTGCGTATAGTTACAGTCAAATCTATATCTGGGAAATTATGAATACCCGTTGTCGCTGTATTCAACCCCAGGCAATACCATATTGCCTTTATAAGTGCATCCCGTGTTGACTCATTAATATACCAAATTTCAATACTAAGCTCTTTGCCAATACAGTTACGTATGGCTTCACAAAGTCTTATTTTCTCTGAGGATAGTTTCTCTAAACGTTTTTCATAATGAGCATATCTTAATTGGAAGTATTCATCGGTTTCATCCTCTTTCTTTTGACATTTATCTCTTTCTAATTGTTGTTTATCTAAAAGTTGTTCATACCTTAAATTAAATTCTTCCTCAGTTTCAGTTTTTTTCTTTTTAATTTTGTTTCTCTGTCCCTCTTGTTTATTTAATAGTTCTTGATTTCTAGTTAAAAATTCTTCTTCTGTCTCTCCCTTTTCTTTTTCCGGCACA
The DNA here is from genome assembly GCF_963920855.1 of Nostoc sp. CCY0012. Lineage (NCBI taxonomy): Bacteria > Bacillati > Cyanobacteriota > Cyanophyceae > Nostocales > Nostocaceae > Nostoc > Nostoc sp. CCY0012. The sequence continues at coordinate 27,470 of NZ_CAWUDM010000057.1, forward strand.
GGTAACTCCCAAGATGTTCCATCGGGCTTGGGTAAGTCAAATATTTGAGCAGACTGTTTAGTATCTATTTTAAATTTAAACCGCTTATAGTCTATTAGTTCCCAGTCATCTTGTAACAAGAATGCAATCTGTTCAGCTAATTGACGACGGTTAATTGGTGGTAATCCTTTCCCTACTTTATGACCTGGAATTATCCCATCTTTGTAGGTCATACAAATATTAGGAATATCTAGTAAATTCAGTGCTTGTGTAGGATTAGCTAAAATTTGCTCTGGGGTATATGGAAGACGGTTGAATTCATTTAATAACCCAGCTAAGTTATTATTCCACTTCGGCTCTCCTTTCCATACCAGTGGAGCGACTTGAAAGTATTCGGTATAACCGTAAGGATTTAATCCCTTCCCCCATTTAAGCTTGGTACGAATATACACAGAACTAGCTTGCCCTCCTGGTAGCAAACGAGTATCATTTATACTGCACCACCGCCGGATACTCATATCACATTGCAATTGAGGATATGGCTGGAACGGAACCGTTTGTACTTTCAAAGTCAGAACTATTGAGTAATAGTAAGTATGGTTTTTCTGCGTGTACGATAGCGGAGGCCAAGATATCAACTCTGCTCCTTCTATTGGCGCACAGCGATAGAACTGAATTGTTTCATCACTTAATTTGAACTTTAAGTTTGGGTCACTCAGTTGCGTTGCTAGAATATCAGGCAATAGGATAAATCCATCTGCATTTTCAGTAATATTGGCGGTTCCATTAGCATATTTTTTCCATAATTCCGTTTCTAGAGTCACTGGTTCCCACTTTAAATTGTTAGGGTTCGACAGTTGCTGCATTACAGCTTGTCGTTGCTCAAAGGTTATCCCTTTCTTGCGCTTGTTTGGATGTTCATCTGGAAACTCAGTATCTAGCCAATAAGAGAAAATTGCTGATAAATTATCTATTGGAATTTCAACTGGACTGTATAACCAAATTTTTTCCCAAATTTTACCTATGTAAATTAAACCAGGGATACTTGCCCGTAGAGCTTCGTTGAGTGATGTGATGGGAATACCAACTTTATCTTTGGGACGGCTGTCTCTCTCGGCTACAAGATTTTTTAATGAATCTTTGACTGTTTCTGGAAACTTCAGTGCATAAAATTTTTTAGCGGGTAAGTTGTGTTTGAGTCGGAAGGCACACAAGCGGACTTTGTTGTATTTAGGTGATGACATAAATCAAATTATTTGTAATTTGTGAGATGTTTACGAAGAACGTCAGAAAAGATTTTTGGTTTTGGCGATCGCTTCATAAAACGGGCGATAAAGAGCTTGAACTATCTGCCTATCTCGTTGGGTAATCTGAGGATCATCCTCCTCAAAATAAGGTTGTAGCAAATCTCGGATGCCAATAAGAATACTTGTTGAAGGGATATCCTCTTGTTCATTCATCTGTGCAACATTAAGTCCAAACTTGGCATCGCACCAAAAGAGTTCTGCATCACTACTACCACGAATAAGACGACCTACCACCTGCCAGAGTGAAACAGCCATATCCCAATGCATAGCAAGTAAGTTTTTTTCATCAAGAGTTCTTAGCCTTACTGGTAGGTGTAGCAACCGCAACCATTGACGATAAGCTGTGTCTCGAAAATTATTACCTAAGTCTTCAAGATTTTCTCCCTCAAATGCTTTGTAATTTTCAATTGCCCAACGGTTTATAGAGTGAATCGCATAACTGAGGTCATCAGGACTTGGGTGGGGTAAAACTAGGAAGTAAGCTGCCCCAATTACTGCCATTCCTTTCTCATTAACAATATTGTGACCACGCTCTATCGCTTTTAACGGGGCTATTAAAATTACCTTGTCAGGTTTATTGGCAAACTCAGATACTCGTCCTCGTTGCAATGTATTATAGTTTTCATTCTCTGAGTCATCATCTAGCCACTCAGCTTTATTATCATCTTTCGTTAAAGCTATAACTCGATTTCCCCATCCTAGACGAACTAAATGTTCGTGGACTATTTTTACTTGTTCATAGCTATTAACTACCAACAGTATTTTTCGCCCTTTAAGGTCTATTAGTTTCTGCTCTAAATATTCTTCCTCTACTAACTTTGTGACAATTTTCTCCAAGTTCTTCTGTTTTTTATCCCCTGTTCCTGACACAAAGATTGGTCGATTTTTCTCATCATATAACGGTAAAAACTCAGAGGAGATTGAAAATCTGTTATCAGTATCTGGTGACAAGACTCCGGTTACTGGTACATCAACATGGTATGCCGGAGATTTACCCGCCCAACTGGTTCCTGACATCAGCAATATATGGGGACTTGCTATGTTGTCGCTGGCGAACAAATCATTGAAATGTAGAAGTGACCAACGACCAACACCCGTACAACGAAAAAACCGCAGACTTCCTAACGGTTCTTTATAAGATTTGTGGTACTGAAATGCTAACTGATTTCCCATCGGCATTGCGGGAATTAATGCGTTATAGTCTGCGGGTGGTGCTTGAAACCACATTGAATCTTCTGCTTCCAGTTTGAGGGTGTCTTGTACTTGCCTCCAGTGACGCATCATAAAGTCAAGTTTGTTTTGTAGAACGCAGACTAATAATGCAAACTCTAACTTAACAGCAATTTCTTGAATTTTCTCTGCTTCTAAAGGAATAGTGGCTTGTTTCTTGACCCACTCAATAAGGGAATTTTTCTTACCACTGGCTTTATGAGTGAGGGTAAAAAGTAAATCCTTGTCGTTGTCTAGATTATTTATATAAGGTTCAAATATATCCTTCATTAATTTATCGGCATTTTCTGTTCCGGCTAAATCAATAGCAACTTCTCGCAATAGCAACCAATCTGTAAAATATTTTTTACTATTTTGCCATTGAGATAATTGAGGATAATCCCCTCCTAACATCCAATAAATTTGGTCTGTAACTCGTTTAGCTTGTTGGCAAGCATCCCACCAGTCGCTGATGATTTTTTTGCTAAGTGGTTGAGAATTTTGACGTACCAATTCAGCTTCAACCTTTTGCAAAATTTCATCTAACCAAGCATCTCTTGTTGGTCGGCGTAATGTTTGCTCAGGGCTAAATGCCTTATCTAGATAAGCTTGATATTGGTCTACTTCATCCACAATTACTAAATCACTACGCCTCCAGACCAACTCAGCATAAAGTAAGCTTTCTTGGTTGATCTGCTGTGGCACTCTACTATAAATTAGACTTCCCGGTGTAGCAATCCAGATGGAACCTTTTACTAAATCTCGTTCTTTTTGATAGTAAGAGCATACGCTGTAAGCAGGACAAGCCATTTTCGCTTTTGGTGGCTCTGACTGTTTCTCATCTGCCTCATTATTTTCTAGGTCTGTTGATTCTAATTTTTTAATAAGTTGTAGAGAGAGACAAGGTTGTTTTCCTATTTCAAAAGGTTTTGACATTTCAGGGTTAACCAAACCGCTCAACAAGCAAGTATTACTTATCCATTTAAAACCGGGATGTGCTTGATTGAATGGTTCTTCAGGATGGTTATTATAAACAGCTTGATGTAATCGATTAATATGACTCTTTCTGTTTGAATTTCCTAAAATTGGGGCAACATCGGTTACTCCTACATCAGCAAAAGTCTTAGCCAGTTCAAAAATTTGGAGGACATCACCTACGATTAACGTGATGTGTAATCCTTTTCTGGCTGCCCAGACTGCCAGGACTTTCATTAAGTTGGATTTGCCTGATGATACCATCCCTACTAGATGCATCATCTTATTAATGGTTAGAGATTCGACTTTGACTAGACAATCATTATCATTAAATACCTGTAATTTGACATTCTTTATCCATCTTTCCCACTGGGATTTTAGCCCTTGCTTACTACATTGTCTATCCATCCACGCTGCGGTATCTTCTAGTTCTCTCCAAGTTATACAAAGTGGAGCGCGTAGGGATTTACCACTTAAATTGTGTCCGTTTGGGGGAGACTTTACAAGAGCAGAAGGGATTGTAATTGTTTCTATAATTCCATTTACTTCACACTTATATGTTTGGTCAGCTTCTGCCCATTTTATTTCGCGTCTTTTATAGAATGGAATAGGAGATTTTAATGTTTTGGCATATATGTCAAATCTAAAATTTGCAACTGTTATATTGCTATTGATTTTAAACTCTTTTAGAGACTCAGATACTTCATAGCCACGCTGGTCTTTGGCAAAATTACGATAATTATTCAGTGCTTCTGACCATACATAAGGTCTTCTATACTCTGTTAATAGATAACGCCCAGAGGCATACATTTTATATTGCAACTGACTCCAGCCTTCGGATTCTGGAATAGAGAAAGGATAACCAGTCAGTAATACCCATAGACTACTTGCGGGAGCATTTGGGACTAAAGAACTTAATAAGTAAAGTCCTAACTCAATATCACATAAATTATCGTCTAATCCTTCTTTGATTAGTCGTTTTCGCCAGTCTTTTGTATTTCTCATAATTGACAACTTTTTAATTTTTTCTCAACTACTTTCATAAAAGTACCTTCAAACATTACCTGAGACTTTTTTAATTTAACTGGACAGTGATTTATAAACTCTTGAATATACTCGCCTCCATATTCTCTAATTTCATCAGCAAATACAAAAAATGCTTCGTTGTATGGATGATGGGGAAGTCTAGGGATAGGCTCGTTAACTTTCTTAGCTAAGTTATATGCAGATTCCCAAAACTTTACGTCAACTGCCCAGACTGTTTTATCAGGAAAGACAATGTGCAGGTCGTATTTATCAAAATCTGGATAGAGAGTAACTTCTAATCCTAACTCCCTAATACGTTTTTCTATTCTTAGTTCTGCACACCCAGGTCGATGAATAAAATATCGCAGCCCTTTTTTCAGCCATAAAACTTGGTCATCTTTATCACATTCAAAAGGAACTGGAGCTTTTTTTTCTTTAGCACAGTGTTTGTTTTCACAGTTTAATTGATTGTCCACAGTCCGATGCATTAACCCACCACAGTGACCGCAGCAATAAAACTTTCCCTGTTTTTTGTAAGAAGCTGGGGCTTCTTCATAGCTATCTTCTAGGACTTTTTGTAATGGCTTGAGTTGCAAAACTGCTTTTACATCTCGCTCTCCCTTTGTGATCACAGGGTTGCTAACAAGTAAACGACGAAACTCTATATATAAGTTTGGGTCTTGTGCAGATTTTCTAAAAACTTCGTCCATCACCTCTTTTTGAATCCGCTCGGCTTCGCTTATATATGAACCATCTAACTCAATACAAAAACCGCTAGGCTTTTGGTCTTCTACAAATTGAACATCCTTCCACTCTTCTGGACAGTCAATTTCAATAGTCCAATCTCTCATAGGATGTTCCACCCAGTTACTGAGGAAATCTGGAACCCCTTGAGGTTGGGTTTTATTTTGCATCACATATTTAGCTTGTAATTTTTCTACTCCCAGTTGCAGAACTGCTGGATAAGGGAAAAATTTTAGCTTTTGCATTTGTTGTGCATACTGAACTATTCCCTTAGCTATTTGACGCAGGGTTGGTTCATCTGTTGTCTTGACATTTTTTGTGCTTGCCTTTGGCTTTGTATCAGGTTTATCGCCTGGCACGTAGGAGTTAATGTCAAATCTTCTCTGCCCGGATGGGGTTCGGATTGCCTTAATTTTGCCCGCAGCTTCCCATCTTCTCAAGGAGTCTACGCTTACTCCCAGCCGTCGTGCTGCCTCTTTTGGGCTTATATACTCTGAAATTGGTTTTTCCTCAATTCTTGTTTTTTACTATAGCATTGTCTAGACTTACCTATGCAAAGCTAGGCAAAAAATTTATATGGGGGCTAGAAAAATGCATACGGAAAGGCTTCTGGGTCTTCAAAGAAACCTTGATGCACTTCTTATGCTTTTTAAGGTCTTATTTATTAAATGGTTCGTGTGCGAAGTAAGTCTTTGTTGCTTGACCTCCACATATAGCAACCTGCTCAGTTAGACTGGGAGCGTTTACAGTCATAGTTGTTTTCAGTACATTATTATTTATGAGTCCCAAATATCGCAAAGGGCAAAAGGTACAAGTTTATAGCCTGTTGCTTTGGGCTGACATAGAGTAGATTACTCTTATCAAAAAACTGGTAATTAAATCGCTACGCATTTTTAGAATCAGGTAATGCTAAGAAAATCGCAGCAACGTTATCCCCAAAATTGGTCAGATATCGCTCTATTAGTGAAACAATCTGTGGACTGGCGATGTTCTAAGTGTGGCTTGCAGTGCATTCGCCCCGGTGATGATACATCCAAATTGTCTCGTTCTCAAAGAATGGCATTAACGTTGACGGTTCATCATTCTAATTTTGTGCCAGAGGACAATCGTCGGTCAAACTTATGCGCGTTATGTACAGCTTGTCATCTCAGTTTTCATACGCGACGCAGGGGGAATGTATCGCCGGGGCAACTGTCTTTATTTTGAGGTTATATCTTCCTAATTCCGTTTGAACTCCATTTGCGCGAAGTGGTCTTGCAGCAGCTTGTGGATGAAGCGGTAGCGGCCGCCGACACGCTGGAGTAACATACGCTCGGTGCAATAGTCGAGAAAACGGGCGTAGTTCCAGGGGATGTAGCCGTTGCAGTAGAGGACGAGGCGTAGGATGAAGTGTTTGATAACTGGTGTTCCACTTCTAGGTATCCCCACTAATAATCCCAAAAGTAATCCAGACATTAAGCTAAAAATTAATGCTTCATTGAAACTATTATTAAGAAGAATTTTTTGAATCAAAAATATTAATATTGTGGAAGGGAAAAATAACAAGGCTGATAATTTGACTATATTTTTAGCAGATTGCCAAATACCTTGGTTAGGAATAGTTTTATTTTCTATTTCTAGACCATGAAATCCAAAAATCAGCCCAGAAATCAGCCCAAAAATCAGCCCAGAAATCAGCCCAGAAATCAGCATTTGTATAACTCCCCAGACAATCAAATTATAAATAATTTTGGGAAATTTACTTTTAAATAAACTAGGCTGAATTTCTTCAATCAAGAACTCAGTTTTAGCTTCTCCTTCCATTTGTTGAGCCAACCATACAAGCCAAATTCGGGTTCGTTTAGCATTAGGAGGTTTAGTCTGAAAATATGTCCTACTATTAATATTTCGTATTAACATCCTCCCTACATAGGCATCTAGCAAATACTGAATCCGGTCGGCTGTAGAGTTCAAATGCTGCCATTCTTCAATAGATATTTCTTGATAGACTAGAACAGTAATACTAACTAATAAGGGAGTTTTAACTAATTCTAATAGGTTTATGTCATTACTAATAATTGACCACAATTCTATATATTTAATACTAGTTAAATAATCATAAATTTGATTTTTAGTTAAAGGCTGTAAGTAAATAGCACCGTTAAGTTGCAATTGAGTAGCGTAGTTTGTATATTCTTCACTCCGGCTACAAACAACTAGATAAAGCGGTCTAGTTTCACTTGCTAAAAACTGATTAATTGCATAGACACAAAGTTCTTGACGCTGTGGCTCAAGTTCATCTAAACCATCAAGTAATGGTAGTAATTGGTGATTGTCTACCCAGTCTTGACCAAGTTTAGTTGAAACACCATATTTAGACTTGAGTTCAGCCACTAACCAATCAGTTAGAGATTGTCGATCATCTTTCCAAGAGGACAAGTTAAATAAAACAGGAACGGGATAATCAGGCTGTTCTTCTGCACGTTGAACTAAAGCTTGTGCTAGTTCTAATTGTGTAGTTGTCTTGCCTGCTCCTGGCGCACCCAATATTAATAATTTTCCTGCAATTTCTTCCGAGTCAAATACTTGCAAAATAGTGGTGGTATCTGAAAGAGGTTCAGCAGGCTTTGAGCCAATTTTTATCTCTGCATCCCAAGGGCGTTTTACCTGCTGGGGTTGTGACTCTTTACCCAAATTTATCAGCACAGCATTATGGAGGGATTGTCTTAATCGTGCTGTAACTTCCTCCTTGACTGCGGCTAGTAGTATCCGTTCATTCTTTGGTCGAGCCGGGTTGCCTACTGGTGTCGTTGTCTGCCCACCTAGATGAAAAATATTTTGAAAAACATTACCTTGAATATAGTCGCCTTCAATCCGTTCGTTATAATTACCTCCTCCAGTATTAATATTGCGATTTTCAGGCGGGTTCTGCTCTTCATCTTTTCGCATGAATTAATTTTTTTATCTATAGCTGCGGGGTGTCCAACTCTGAACTTAGAAGTATGTTAATTCAGTTACTTTAATCTTCTGCTTCTACTTCCTGCCAGCCTTTGATAGCACCAACAATAAAAGCACCTGCTGGGTTGTCAATTGCTTTTTCAAAAGCCGCTAAACCACCTTCCTTTACAGCATTTATTACTCGTTTTTTCAAGGTGGGGTTACTTTCAATTCGATTGATGGCTTCTGCTGCTACTACCATTTGTTGTGATGTAGTAGTGGTTGGGTAAGTTTGCTCCAATTGTTTTAGTAATAGTTGAATCTCGGCAGCAGCTTCAGCAAGGGTTTGGGGTTGTCCGGCAGCGTAGTAATTACCTTGAACGTAGTCGCCTTGAATGCGCTCGTTATAGTTGCCGCCACCTGTGTTGATATTGCGATTGCCAGTCATTGTTGTATCTCCTTGAACTACTCGGTTGCCGACACCTTGAACGTTGTTGACATTGCCGCCAACTGAACCGCCAATTGAAAATCCACCGGGGGTGTTTGTCATAGTACCTACCTCTTCTACTTGAATATTTGAATAAAAACTAGGACGCTCCAGCGCCGTCATTACCATATTTTCTAATCTCCGGATTTGATTATCTTTTTCTGCTAAAAGTAATTTAATTTCTCGTTCTGGTAAACCTTTTATCTCATTGTAAGTGTCAAAATATTCTGCACTCAGTTGGGACTTGTCAACTGTAGGTGCGGTTTTGGAACGAAGTAAAAACTTATCCTGTCCCCGTTTCTCCATTGCTACAATTTCTAGTTCAGCATCAGGGTGATTCTCTGCCAACTGCTTAAACGAAATTGCGATCGCTCTGGGGTCAACACCTTGGCTATGGTAGAGGTCAAGTGTGTCGAAAATTGGCTGGATAAAATCCCCAAACTCACCATCTGCAAACATCTCTTCTCTATTATCTGGCTTGCGATGGGGGTCTGGATTGTCTTTTGTGGGAAGGCGCATATAAATGTACTGACACCTTACATCAGTAAAGTTAGTTTGACTGGTTATATTCCAATCTTCAATGTACGCACCAGTGAGATTAGCACCAGTAAAATCTGTAGCATCAAGTTGAGTTTGTACCAGCTTCGCTCTTGATAAATCGGCATCTTGGAAAGAAGCATTGCTTAAATCTGCGGCGATAAAACTAGCGTCGCTTAAATAGGCTTTCTGGAAATTTACTCCTCGTAAATCTTCACGGTCAAAGTTTACGCCTTGCCCCTGTCCAGTGGTCAAAACTTGTCGTAGATTAGCGTTTTGCAGATAGCTAATACCAGGACGCACAAAGTCTAGTTTTTTAGCTTGGTGGAAACAGGTATGAGTTAGATTCGCTTTGCGAAAATCTGTATTTTTGAGTATAGCTTGGTTGAACTTTGCATCGGTTAAGTCAGCTTTGTAAAAACGAGTTCCTCTTATGGCAGCAAATGCGATGGCAAACGAGCGAATCCAAGCATCCTTTCCACCTTGAGCTACATTACGCCAGCCAATGTAAATGTTTGATAATGTGTGTGTTACAGCAAAAGCTATGGGTACAGAAACATTGAGGGCTTTAGCAGCAGTAGCGGATATAGCTATGGTTACAGCTATAGCCACGATTGCACTTGAAACTACAGCTGCGGCTAAGGCTACAGCCTTATCTGTAACTACGGCTATAACTACGGCCAAGGCTCCCAGCACTGCTGAGGAGAAAGCTACGGTTCCCAATGCAGCTCCAGCTACTCCTGCGGCTAAAGCTGTGGTGATATCTACACCTACATATATACTTGCAGCTACACCAATAGTTGCGGAGAAAGGTGTTGCGAAGACCAATAAAGCTGTTGTTAAACCCTTACGAAGGCTGATAACGCAGAGAAGTAATAGCACAAATAGGGAGATTATCCCTGAGATGATAGCGTTAACACCTTCATTGGAAACACTAAATCCTACAATGATGCCAAGTACAATTGAAAAAAATCCTGATATTCCTGACAAAAGCAATGAAATAATTAGTAACCCAATGATCCAATATCCCTGTACTCCCGCTTTAGCACCTGTAAATTTAGCATTTATTAAGTTTGCCGCTGTAAAATCAGCCCCTCTTATATCCGCACCACTAAAATCTGCACCCTCAAGGTTTTGACCTTTAAAGGAACGCCCACGAAGATTTCGACCGGAAAAGTCCTGTGTCATGGCTGGGTGCGGTATACAAATTTCTTATTTGGCTACAGATATACCACGAACAATTCCGGTATTTTAACGTTTTCAGTTAAATTTGTGTAAAAACTGCTAGTCAAAGTAGTACACATTTACCTAAATCAGATTTAGCTAATCCAATGTTTTAACTATGATCAATCAAATCCATCCAGCGAGATTCAGGGATAATTTCAATCAGAAAATTATTCATGCGTCAAAGTTGATGGGCTTACCGTTAAAGTGATCTAGGATTTTATCAGGGGTAAGCCAGTCTGGAATAGTCACTTTTTTATCTACTTCCGCCTCACCACTAGAATCATTTAATCCGTTGATTGTGGCAACGGGCAAAGGTTTTTTACCGTCGGCAGTTTTGCGATCAATTTGGATAGTACCTCTAGCCCTACCCTTAGCAGTGCCACCACTGCCACCAGTAGCAGTATTAGTAAAGAAGTGAGCGATACAGACTAACCTTTCCTCTGCTTTCCTGGGGTCACTGAGAGAAGCTTTCACAAACTTTCTAGCAGGTTCATTGGTGATATCACTCTCTGAATAATTGGTAAATTCATCTACTAGCAATTGTTGAGAGGTTTTATCTGGTTGGTTATTGATTCTATCTAGCCAACGTTCCCTAGCATCATCAAAAGCTTGAGCGATATCGTCTTCAGTTTGGGCAATAAATTGAGGTTTAAGGTACTTCCATGAATGCCTTAAATTATCCCCAGCATGGGCATCGATTAGCTGATATAAAGGCATATCAAATAAATATTGCCTCAGCATGACTATTGATGCTGCTAGAGTGCTTTTACCACTGCCAGCCTCACCCAGTACCCAGACAGGCTTTTGATTGTCGATTATTTTCCATAGCCAGCCGTCTTCATGAGATTTGAGGGCATCGACTAGGCTAGTTTTAAGTTGGTCACTTGGGGATTGGGTACTAGCTGAGTGGTCATCCTGGGGAGTGCTAGACAATTTACTCAGCTTTTTATTAGTTTCAGCAACTTGTAGCTTATTGTCAGTGATCGCTTTATCCATCTCAGACAACTGCAACTCATGATTCTTCAAGGACAATTCACCCTGTAAAGTTCCATTAAGGTGGTCTAATTGCTGTTCTCCTGGGGATTTCATAGCCTCGATAGTTTCAGCAGTTTGTCGGGCGATCGCTTGTTTGGTGATCTCAGATTGCTGTTGTTTACTAAACTGGGTTAGGTCAATGTGATTGCTAACAATAATGTCATTCTCCAGTGCCTTAGTGGTGCAGAAAACTTTTTGGAGTCTCAAGTTGAAAAAACAGTAACACG
>NZ_CAWUDM010000058.1:0-39074 GCF_963920855.1 Nostoc sp. CCY0012
AGTTGCCCAAGAATTGCGAGAATATGAAGAAGCACGGCGCAATTATCAACAGGCTTTGAATATCAACATCGAATATGGCGATCGCTATAACCAAGCCCTTACCTACCACCAGTTGGGAAGAGTTGCCCAAGAATTGGGAGAATATGAAGAAGCACGGCGCAATTATCAACAGGCTTTGAATATCTTAATCGAATATGGCGATCGCTATGAACAAGCCAAAACCTACGCAACATTAGGACTACTTGCAAAAGCAGAGGAAAATTACCCAGAGGCGAGGGCTAACTTGCAAACAGCGTTAGAGATATTTGTTGAGTATCAGGATGAATATCGTGCAGCGATGACACGGGAAATTTTAGACAAATTACCAGATTAATCATGAATTAACGCATTCCCCCTCCCCGCAAGCGAAGAAAGGGCTAAGATTTAAAGATAAAACTAAACCATATTAGTCTCCCGGTGGGAGAGTTCCAACCTTTTCCGCAGGTGGTTCTGTGTAGTCACAAAATATATTTAATCCAATTTTGAGTATATACAAAACAATTACAGTGGCTATAGCCGGATCAATTGGTAATCCATTTGCACTTGCAAGACCTACTAAAGAAACAATCAAACCTGATAGCAAAGGTGAACTTCCTGGATTTTTCGTGTATTCTTGGAGTTGACCACGAAAGCCATCATCACCGCAGAGTTCTTTCCGCAGTACAGTCAGCGTGACTTTCCAGATTGATTTGCCCTCTGACATTAATGTTTTGCCATTTTTCTCAATCCATAAATCCTCAAATGAGCGTTCAACTTGACCATTGTGTCTAGCTAAGTTATCTAGGGCATACTGTGCAGGTTTATCATCTTGCAAGATTTCCCGCATAGCCATAATTTCATTCATGCTGATTTGAGCTTCCATGCTTTAGTTAGTTTTTTGGTTTAAGTTCTCAAGTTGACCCCAATTTTTAAACTTTAGCATTTTACTACAAACCTTTAATTGACGTGAGTATCCAAGGAAGGCGCACCTGCGGGAAGTGCGAAAGAAACCTTTCTGTTTTCTTAAGAGTTCGATAAGCTGGAAATGACCCCGCTTTCATTCCTCTCCCTTGCAAGGGGTTCCCCGCGTTGTAGCAAGTGGCATTAGAGGCTTAAAAAACCTATTATTTTGTAGTACTATGTTATGAATTTTTTGCCACTTCTCCTTGTAGGTAAGAAGCTGGTGTTAGGTTCCATTGAACTGACGTTTATTTAAGATATTAAAATTGTAAACCTCCTTCAAAACGCACTTCCAATCCATTACCACTAATCCCCAGACGAGATTCCCAAAAACCACCATTACCTGCAAGATGATTTTTTATTATTAATCCGTAAGATAAATCAGATACTCGATTTCTAATTCCTTGCTCACTAGTTCTAAAATTTTGCAAGTAAGCTCCAATAGACCAATAAGGATTAAGCTTTTGGGTACTTTCCAATGAATAAAAAAAATTATCCCTTATTTCCATAAAAGTACTCAATTCTAATCCATTTTTCAGACCCAATTTTCCTTGAAAGAAACCTAATTCTCTTAAATTACGTTTATTATCAATCAATAAAAGTCCTGAAGTCAGTGAATAATTTAAATTCCTATCTTGTCTAGAAAAAGAATAACTAAAATTTAAATAATCAGGATTTGAAGAATTGGCAGCACTATTCCAAGAAAAACGTAAAGCCGGAATATGATTATTAATTGCTTGGGGTTGTCCCATTGCATCAAATTCTACATGGGTATTAAGAAAACTCAATAAACCATTAGCATAAATACCTATATTTGGTTCTGATACACCTAAGTTATTGTTGGCAATATGAAATGCCGAGTCAGAATTTAAGTTAAACCAAATGCCAGAATTAAGAGTGTAATTCCACTTACCCGAAGAACCTGCCCATAATGCTTCTATAGTAGGTAAATATAAATAACCTCTAAAAGATTGAAGATGAGTATTAATTTGGCCCATTTGCGAAAGTTCAAGGCGGTCAAAAGCAATGTCAAATGAACGCACATTCACTGGTACAGCAATCATATCTACTGAATTAAAGTTTTGGATAAACTGCTGGCCATTAGGACTAATCAAATTTACCTGGACAGCAGATGAACGATTGCTAGGACTAACTGATGTTTTGTCTATAGGAATAGGTACGCCTGTAAATGATAAAGGGCCAAAACTATTGTCAGAAAGTTGAACTTTAGTAATGTATGTATTACCTGCATTCCAACTACTATTGCCATGAATAAACTGAATACCCCGTTTGTGATTACCAGTACGTATTTGGAAAAGATTTGAATTATTAGGTGTAATCAAACTAGGAAAGGTAAATGTTCCAGAAACTTGTTCTAAACCACTGCTACGATTACCCAATAACAATGTTCTGTTAAGTCGTTCATTGATTTGTCTCCTTTGATCTGGAGTTGCTTTTGAGTTAAGTGGGGCAAAGTTTTCTTGTCGGTCTAATCTGGCTTTTGCTTCTGTTAAACTTTGTGATAACGGCTGAGGTTTAATTAATTTAAAAATACCTCCCATTAACATACCTAAAGTAGAATTAGCACTTTGTAATTTATCTATTTGACTTTGATTACTAGATAAAGATAAGGAAATCCCCAGATTAGTAAAAACATTCGTATAAAGTACCTTAGTCTCTGCGGCATCATATTGTAATAAAGTCTGATTATGAGGTCGGCTAAATTCAAATTTATGCCAGTTATAACTTTCTGTTTTTTCTGTGCGGCGAATAAATCGAGGTTCTCGTTGACCCAAAGAAACCCAATATAAGGAATTTAGATAATGTAACTTGCGTTCTTTTTCACTGAGGAAAGGATTGGCTAAGATATTCAACAAATCCCAATTATCAAATTTGCCTAACTGACCGATTTTGATTCCTGGTACAGAGGTAGTTTCTGCTTGAAAACTTGAATTTTCTCCATTTAAAGGGTTTCCCCAAGAAATACCTAGCTTTTCTAAAGTTGTTTGAGAAACTTGTGAGCCGACAAACAAACCATCTTCTAATAATGGTTGCAAATTATTAGTAGGAAATGCTTGTAAAATCAAAGGAGTATTTTCTATATCTAAATTTTCAAATAAAGCGCCACCACCCCTAGAGCTATAAGTTGACGCACTAGATAAATTGACAATATTATTGATGTATAAATTGGCAGAATTGTTCTCTGAATTAAGTTTAAATTCACTATTGATCATAATTGGAGTTGCAGCAATTCCTCCAGGGGTAAAAGCCTCTGCGGCAATAGATTGAATATATAACTTTTTGATGTCAATTTCACCAGTTAGTTCTTCAAAAGTTTGAGGAATTGCCCAAACTGCTTGCTTCCCCCATAGCCGTTGAGTTAATTGAACACTTTGTTGTCTTTGAATTTCAGTTGATTGACCTTGGTAAGATATTCCACTTTGCCATCCCTGAGTTTCAATGACAACTCGATTATCAGGTAATACCCAGTAAAATTGTTCTTGATTGGGAAAATGGGCAAAGTTAAATTTATTAACTATCGGTTCTCCAGTAGCAAATTTCAAGGAAAAATCAGTATAATTTTGATGATGATTAGGATTAAATAAAGATGAAAATTTAATATTGTCTGAGGGATGAACAATCCAAGGGTATCTATTAACGCTGTTAGTAATAGCATTTAAGATAATTGCTTCTTGAGCTTGTCTGGGTAAGAGTTGATTGGTAGTTTCTTCATTGGGATCTCTAGGCGCAGATTCTAAAATTTCTGGAGTATTGAGTATTTCTGGAATATCTATTTCATTAAAGTTGGGAAAAATTTGAATTGTGTCTGGAGTTAATGTTTGTGTAATAAATATATCTTCTGTTAAACCTTTGCTTGGTGTATCTTGAGAAGATATGGTAAATTTATTGTTATCTATATTTGGTTGGATTTTGGCTGCGGACTTTACCGGAAATAGAATAATAAATGACAAGAGTGTAGTCAATTTTAAGTTGAGATAACTCTGACTAATCATTGATTTGTTTAATATAAATATTCATTTTTCCAAGCATCAACTTGAATATAGGTATTTACCTTTTGCCCTATATCCTAATCTACGAGGCGGAATTTATTATTCAACCAAAGATGGAATAAATTAAGGGATTAAGGAGTTATAGTGATTGTTTATAAAATTCTAAATTCCTACTTGAAGGTGAGTTGGGCGGAACCTAACCCCAACCCATCCCTTGTAGGAAAGTGTTAAAATAATGAGACATAAGTTACCTTCAAAAATAATCTCAGTACCTACTCCCCTTTCATGAAAAATACCTCGCCCATAAGGATGAACGAGGTATGAATAGGAGTAAATCAACAAGGACTTATGATTCTATTTGTCCCTTTTGCGAGAAGAAGGGGGTTCTGGAGATTACTACAAAAAAATAGTAGCAATCTTCAATTCATAGAGCAAAATCCTCACGAACTAATGCAATTAGTTCTATAGTCTATGCTCTTGAAGTGTAGTAAACCCTGGACTATAAAGCCCACAAGTCTTTTACAATTAATAATCTAACAAAGATAATTTAATAAATCTCGCCAATTTGGCGTTTTTTTTTTGCAAATTTATTAACTTATACATAGCGATCGCAAGTAGGTAAACAAAATTAATTACCCGTTGAGGTTCGCTCAAGACTCAAAAACCCAGCCGGGGTGACTGGGCTTTTATTGGGATCATATTCCCCAAGAGCTTGTTTGTACGCTTCATTTTAAGATTTCAACCACTCTCCGCCTCGGAAACGCCAACGAGGAAAAATAATTCGCATTAGGCTTTGAGAAGAAATAAAAACTGCTAACCAAACACAGCTGTAGTGTAATAAAAAGGCTCCTATTGGTAGTTCTGCTTTTGGTATGGGTATGGGCAAGAATCCAACAAGTTTTACCCCACAAAAGATAAACACTAATTCCCAAATGCCAGCTAAGAGTTGATAAGCTGCTGGCCAGTCTCTATCCCAACGAACTTTTTGCAGATAGTCATACAACACATCCCAACCTAAGCCAAAGATGGCAACATAGGCAAGTATCCAGAAATAAACTGAGTTAGCACCAGGTCCAATGATACCCATTGCAAAGGGCAAAGATACTAAAACACCTACAGTTACCAGTAGTAATAAGCGAGTTTGCCAGCGACCAAATAAAGTTGGTGTCATCTGAGGACTGAAGAATAGATATGTAAAAAAGATTACTGATTTGAGAATGTTGTTAGTTGTCCATCAAATTTAGCATGATACGCTTTCAATGGTTCCCAACTGATGACATCCTCTAACAAAGCTTGATAGCCCAGTGTATTAGGATGCAAACCATCTGTACTCAGGCGTTTTGTCCACCAACTTTCACCACGTGCTATCCATTGATCGAAAATATCCAGATAGGGAATTTGGCGTTGACTACAAGCCAGTTTAGTCGCTTCTTTATAGCGGTATTGGTCGCCATGATTGTAGTAAAAACAATCGAGAAACGGCATTTTTGCTTGATCCACTGGTACCATGCCCACAAATAATACTGGACATAACTGCTGTGCTTGGTCTAGTAAAGCAGCAATTTCTAATTCAAAAACCGAAAAATCTGTATAATTTTTGCCGTTGGGACGTGCTAACCGGGCTGAATCATTCACGCCCACGGATAGAATAATTAAATCAGGGACACGATTACGGAGTTCACCCCGATGGCGAAATTCTACTTCTAGCCTTTGTGCTACTTGTTGAGTGCGATCGCCTCTGACTCCCAGATTATATAGTACATGCCCAGAGCTATCCGGTAACATCCACCACCGCCGCAGTTGTTCAACCCAACCGCCTCTTTCTGGGTCACCAAATCCGTAAACTAAGCTATCTCCCAGTGCAATAATCTTTAAAGGCTGACATTGGGTTGGTGCTACAGATAACTGCATTGAGGAAGAAAGCTCGAATGTTTGCATTTTCCAGAATATATTTTATATCTTTACAAGATTCTATACATTTCTACATCATTCAAGAGTATCTTTCTTTCCTAAAATTGTGCAAGCTTTACATCTCTGCTGGGGAAGCGTTGACTAAGTAAGGTATTGCGGTATTCTTGCGAGGCCAATTCCGGGAGAGGAAACGCATCAGCAAAGGTAAGGATATTAGCATCAGCACAACCCCAACCCACCAACTAGAACGCAATTGTTCTAAATTATTTACGGCTGAGGTAGTTTGCGATTCACTAGCAAAAAAGCCCATGCTCACGGCTAGTAAATTATTCACCGCATGGCAGACAATAGGCACAATCAGCGTGCGGGTTTTGATGTATAGCACCCCCATCATGATGCCAAACATAGATAATCCCACGATATTGGCGTGTAAAACTCCGAACAGCAGAGAAGAAGAAATCAAAGCGGTACGTATACCCCATTTAGCCGCCCAGCGCTGTAATATTACTCCCCGAAAAATAAATTCCTCAGCGATAGGTGCAACCACGACAGTTGCGATCGCCGCAAGTACGTTGTTCAATAAAGGTGCCGAACTTTGCGGAGTAGGATTACTAGCAACTTGACGCATTAATTCCTCAACAAAATCCGGGGCAACCCATGATAAAAGAGAAAATGATACTAAATAGGCACTGAGTGAAAACAAAATTAATAAAAAAACTAATCCGATAATCGGCAACCATCTGTAATTTCTAGGGACAGTACCCACAACATACTGAAGATTAATTCCTAAGCGATTAAAGTCTGATAGTATCCACAGACAAAGCAACCCAAAAATTAAAATATAGAGAATTAGGGGCATAACTTGATTGTTCAAGGTTATACCACTAGCCGCCATTCCGAAACCTAGTGCTATACCAAGAATGAACGATATAAGTAAACCCTGTAAGAACAAATTACGAACCTTGAGCTTGCGGAATGGGTGATCTAAATTATCAGGTGTCATAAATATAAAAGCATTCCTTTATTCCTTAGGGTACTTTGCGGTTATCTTCTCAATATTAAGTATATTTTTATTATTAATTAGTATCAGAATTAACTAATAATAATCAATCCACAAAACAACCGATAGGGGATGTCCCAAATGTGCAAGTATAATTTATATATGGGATTGTGACTGAAGTTGCATAGTTTTCTTAATTACAGTGGCGTATATGGTGGACTGCCATAACTAATTATTTACTAGGTGATTGATTTAATACCCACGAACACCACTGCCCAAAAGAACTGATAGTATTTAAACGACGAACACCAGGCGCATGGGCGGCGGCGAGTCCATCAACAGCAACCAATGCAGAGTACTGCAAACCGAGGAAACTATCAACCGCAGCATAAGGGCCACCCAAAGTAATTGCCCCAGCCGCATACATTTGACCTTTGCCATTCCGCATTTCTGGTAACTCAAAATTATTAGCCACAACTAAGCGTCCCAAATAATTCAGGGGCAAGTTGTAATGTTTAACAAGATCGTCCAGTAAAGGGCTGGCTTCCACCTTGGCATCTAGCCCGGTAGCATCAACAATGAAGTCAGATGCTAATTTCATTTCTCCCAAGCCTTTTTCTTGGATATGGGTAATAGTGCGGTTTTGAGTATCCCGTTCCACACCCATCACTTCACCGAAAGTAATTTGATACCAGCCTTCACTTAAACCTTGTTCCGTAATGCGCTGCCAATCGTGACGGTCAGCAGTAGTAGTACCGCCCCAATCAGCGAGTAAACGCTGGCGTTCATCAGGATTCGCTTGTTCTAACATAACGCGGAGTTCCCCGCCCCAACAAGCTTTCGGCCAGTTAAACGGCTGCAATTCGTAATGATTTTTGACAGAACGCTGGGATTTTTGAAATTTGTTGCCTTGGGGTTTAGGCGATCGCATCAAATGCAAAACTGTAATTTGACGATTTTGTTTTCTCGCTTCATAAATTCGCTGGACAATGCGCGAAGCCACAATTCCCCGTCCCCGAATTAATACTGTTCCACCTTGTCGTTCCAATTGCTGATAAACGTGGTCATGTGCTTCATAAGCATTCACCACTGACTTAAAATCTTGATATTTTTCTCTATAAGCTTGCAAATCTGGGAGAAACTGAATTGCTGGATACCCAGTAGCTAAATGTAAATAACGACTAACTAAAAAAGCATAATTTCCCGGCCCGCGAGAATAGGCTACACAATATCTGCCATCATCTGTTTTACGAATTGCCCTGACTCGCCCATAACGATAAATTTGATTCCAGCCAATGCGCTTCACTTCCCTATCTATAGAATCGAAGACATTAGCCGCGCGGGGTGTATAAGTTTCTGCGAAAGTTGGTTCAGCGAACACTTGCCATAAATACTGGAATGCTGAGTTTAACTTGCTTTGAGTCAAGTCACGCCATGCTTCTCGCAAAGCATAACTAGGCCAACCCCAAATATTATCAGGACAAGAATCGGAATTAGACCTCAATCTTTCATATAAGGGAATTTGCGAATTTAGACATAGGCGCTTATAACGCGCATAGGGTTCTGCTTCCAATCCCAAAGCGACAATTTTGCTAGCATCTACACCACTAATTCTCAGCAAATCAACCCAGATGAAACTCCCCAGTCCAGCCCCCACGGCCAGATAATCGCATTCATCCACTGGTAAACCTGTCGCGTGGAGTGCTTGCACCCCAACATATTCTGCTTGAAACGTAGGTGGGGGAAAATTGCTTCCCAAGGGCGTTAGCGGCTGGACAAGTGGCAAGCCAGGGTCAGGGACATTGGTATTAGGGTTAAATTGAATCGTTGACGGCGGACTGGTAACTTGAGTGGTGGCGTTGACATTAACCATCACCGTCATCATGTAGGGGCCAATTTGCAATGTATCGCCATTAGTTAAAACACTACGCGTTTGTTTATGACCATTGACAAACACCCCATTAACACTGCCTTGGTCAACTACTACTAGCTGATTTTGTTCCCAATCAATTAGGGCATGATAGCGAGAGACTTCATTACTATTAAGCAGCATCCTAGCCACACGCTGTCCCTGAAGTTCAACAGGTAACCGGGCAAATTCACGACCAAAAGCTATAGGCACACTCAACTTTGGTTCTCGCCTTTCCCCCGTAGCTGGATCTTCCCAACTTAATTGAATTTGTGGATTAGTCATTTTGTATTAATTATTCCCCCTTATCTTCCTAATGATTAGGTGCTACCAACACACTAGCTGCGGCAGCTAAAGATGTCCCGCACCAAGGACAGCCAATTTGCAGATTCTCTGCTGAGGAAACTTTGTGACATTTGGGACACTCTAACCCATAAGTACCTTGGGGGGGAACTGGTGGATGGTGATGATGTCTTGGTTGTACGGGTAATTGCTGGGGGTGGGAGTGGGTTACTTGTGGTTGTGGCGGTATCAAAATTGTTGCCGCAATATGAGAGATAGCAACTTTGGTAACTTGGAGTTGTGCTTGACCTAAATAGACAATACTGCCTTCGTGTAAAGGCATTTCACCCTGGACTAATTGCTGTCCATCCACAAGGGGGGGATTAGGCGATCGCAAATTTCTGATATAAAAGCGTTGTTGCTGGGGGTGAAAAAATATTTCTACATGTAGACCAGATACAGTAGGGTTACTCAGAACAATGTCACATCGCAGTGGATCACGACCGATGCGGAAAGTACTGGGATTCTTACTAGGTTGTTGTTCATAAATGTTTTGAATTTTATCTTGGCCTGCATCGTGCCACTGTAAAGTTAGTGCATTCATTCTTCTAACTTGGGTAACTCGTATTTATTTAATTACTTCAATTTTTATCTGTGCGATTCCTAACACGATTGAGTAGGAGCAAGCAAGTATTTAGTACAAACTTCAACAAAATGATATGGAAGCTATTTGCTTGATCTGGCAGATGCCAATTTATCAGCAACACGTGTGGTTTCTGGTAAGCGATATTTTGGTGTGCAGCGTAATACATAGTCAATTGCTGTAGGTAAACTGATTTTATGCCCTATGGAGACATACACAGGCTTGACTCCTTGACGTGTTCTTAAAACTGCGCCAATAATTTCACCTTTATGTTTTAGAGGTTGCCAATTACCTTTAATGTCTGGCAATTCTTCATGCTTACCAATTAACAATGATTTTGCGACACCGATTGTCGGCATATCTAAAATCACCCCTAAATGGCTAGCGATGCCAAGTCTGCGGGGATGGGCGATTCCTTGACCATCACACAAAATAATATCTGGTGTGATTTTAATCTTTTCTAGTGCATCGAGGACTGCCGGGATTTCTCGAAATGAAAGGAAACCGGGAATATAGGGAAACGAAGTCGGACGGTACGCTAACGTCGTCTCTATGACTTGCAAATCAGGAAAACTCAGCACCGCCACTGCTGCACGGCTAATAGTGCCATTGGACTCAAAACCCATATCCACACCAGCAACATACTGAACTGGTTGTGGAAGTTGATCTGATGGAATTACCTGATATCGCAAATTTTCTTGGATAGCTATAGCTTCCTCTAGGTTGAGAGGCCAAGCATGATGTTGATGAATCTTCATATTTAAACGGGGAATTAAAAGCTGTATTTTTCCGAAATCTTGATTGGTAACTGTGTATCTACCGATGACATTAATTTTAAAATTTTTGTAGCTTTTAGAAAATAGCGATTCGTTTGTGTATCCATAATTAACGAAAATATCATTTTATTTAGGTGCAAAATATATGCGTAATATTAGCAATACTACTGACAATAATCTTCAGTATGGATTTTATATTGCTGGAGGAATATTTATTTTAATTCTGGCATTTATGATTCGTCCTTTTGCCATTGTTAATGCTGGTGAACGGGGTGTAGTGATGCAGTTTGGCAAGGTTCAAGATAAGATATTAGATGAAGGACTACATCCTATTATGCCAATTGTCACATCAGTTAAAAGACTCAATGTTCGTGTTCAGCAAAATACTTTTAAATCTGATGCAGCTTCTAAAGACCTCCAGACAATTACTACAGAACTGGCAGTGAATTGGCATCTTGACCCGCTAAAGGTAAATAAAATATTTCAACAAATTGGAGATGAGAAATTAATTATTGATGGTATTATTACTCCTGCGGTATCAGAAGTATTGAAAGCGGCTACTGCTAAAAATACAGCCGAAGAAGTCATTACTAAAAGAACGGAATTAAAACAAGAAATTGATAATCATCTGAAAAATCGTTTAGCAAATTACGGCATCATTATAGATGATGTTTCTTTAGTAAATTTTGCTTTTTCTCCAGAGTTTAGTAGAGCCATTGAATCTAAACAAATAGCTGAACAAGAAGCTAAACAAGCAGAATTTATTGCTCAAAAAGCAACTCAAGAAGCTCAAGCAGAAATTAATCGTGCTAAAGGACAAGCGGAAGCACAAAGATTACAGAGGCTAACTTTAACGCCAGATTTATTACAAAAGCAAGCCATAGAAAAATGGGATGGACGTTTTCCCACAGTTATGGGTGGTAATAGTTCAATCCCATTAATTAATATTAATCCTAATAGTTTAGTTGGTGGAGAGAAGAAACAATAACAGGACTTAAGCAAGTGTCATAAAAAATAAAAATTTTTGCTTGTAGTAAGGGCTACCCTACGGGAACGCTGCGCGAACAGCCCTTATCTTGTCAAGCCCTATGGGCATAGCTGCGCTTACTGCGGAATTTCTCGCAGAGAGGACTAAAGTCCTCACTCTTCGAGTGATGCCGCCGGCACGCTGACGCGAACGTTAGTCGCTCATGGGGGAGACCCCCAAGACCGCGCTAACTCACTACAAACTTAAAATAATATGCCAGTTGCGTAAGTCCTAATATCTCACAAAAATTTGTGTTTACTCAATCGTCCCAACTTCTTTTAGATACACTCGAGTGAATGGTTCGTCTACTCCTAAAGTGTAATCTTCAATCAACCCCTGACGACGGATAGAAATGTTGTGATCTTTCTTAATCACAACTGTAGACCCATCAATCATATTCCGCATTAACATCATTTCTGTTTCTGTGGGATTATCTAAAACTACCATGTTGCTATTCTGGTAAAACATCCCCTGCTCTTCTAAAGTGGTTTCATCGTATTCCACAATCAGCAAATCAACCTTGGGATTACGTAGCAAATTTTGCACATTGCTGTTGTAGTCTTGGCGGAATGATTTTTGCGACCGATTGACGAAAACTGCATCGTGGCAAACAGCGCCTATTGTCCAGTCAGGATGGTGGGACAGAATATGGTCTATGGTTTCTTGGAGTTCTCCGACTGAAATTTTGTTAAAGGTGATAATGGGAATTTTGGCATTGATCCCCGATGTAAAAAAGGTTTCTAAAATATGGGAAGGCACATCAACACTATCACCCACGCAAGGGTTCAGATGCATCAAAATTCCCGGTGCGGCGTTGATTTCTATAACGGCAAAGTTCCCAGATTTCCAAGATTCCGCCAAGTTTTCAGCAATGACATCAATGCCAAGACAAGTCAGTCGGAAGTGTTGGGCAATATCTTGAGCCAAGATAATATTGTCATCATGAATTATCGAGGTAGCATCAATGCTAATTCCTCCCGCCGAAAGATTGGCAACTTTGCGAAGATAAACGGTTCGTCCTTTCTTGATTACACTGTCTAATGACAAACCTTGCTCTTCTAAGTACAGTTCCATTGCCTCATCGCACTGTATTTTAGACATGGGCGAGGTGGGTGTATCTAAGCGTGCTGATGTGCGATTTTCTTCGCGGATTAACTCTTTAATAGTTAAGTAACCATCTCCGACAACCGATGCGGGACGACGTTCGGTAGCGGCCACAAATCTGCCGTTGACACACAACAACCGAAAATCCTGGCCGGAAATGCTTTTTTCGACAATTACCCGCGCTGACTGGTCTTCAGGAATTGCTGCTAATGCCCTACCATAAGCTGCTTCTAGTTCTTTGGCGTCTTGCACACCAGCCGTTACACCAATTCCTTTGTGACCAACTACAGGCTTTACTGCTACGGGGTAACGAATTTCTCTGGCTGCTGCTAAGGCTTCCTTTTCTGACCAGACAATATCTCCTTCGGGAATTGGTAAACCCAAGGTTTTCAAAAAGGTTTTGCAGTCATCTTTGCGGGTGGTGAAATCTGAATCTAGATGACTATCACACTCAAAGGTCGTTGCTACACCACGAACTTGTTTCTTCCCATAGCCATATTGCATTAGTCCTTCTTCCCACAGATAAAAAGTGGGAATACCTTTTTCGTAGGCTGTCCGCAATAAGGCGTAAACTGTGGGGCCACCGTAAACAGATTGGCGGAATTGCCTTTGAAGACTCAATAATTCTTCATCAAAGAAAAAGTCTTTATCTTGAGTTATGGCTTCAAACCAATCCCAAACAAAGTAAACCACTGCTCTAGTGGTGCGTTCATGCAACGATTGAATACTGATGCGCGAGTAATTTGCATCTGGCTTGATGCTCCAACGGTGTGAGTGTAAATTCATGTCCAACTTACTCACTTCTGACACCACTTGAGCAAACAGATGAGCATGGGATTCGTATGTTTGTTTACTCAGATGCGGGTAGCGATCGCCTATGCTGGAAATATAATCTTCAATGGGTAGTGGTTTTCTATTCTCAATTAGCGCCCAATCAAATACCAGCGCCCCTGTCTCTAAATAAGGGTTAGGCCCGACGTAATGCTTGAAATTGAAAATATCGAATACATCAGTTTTTCTAGCATTAACGCGTACTAAAACACTACTTGTTGCTTGCGTCATTGATTATAAACCTTTAGCTAAACACCCTGATTATAGAATTTAATCTCAAGTTTTTTAGACTTGTAAATTGTTGGCTAATTTAATGCCAACGATTAATTGATTTAAAAATTTAGCTATAACTCACCTAGCATACACTTTATGGCTACGCGTTTTCAACCGCTACCCAATTTACCAAGAGGTACTCTAACTCATAAATTTGTAAATATCTATCTGGCAATAGTTATAAATCACTAAAAAATATATCCTTTGGAGGGTGAAATCTGCTGACTAAATGAATAAACTAATTAGAATATAGATTTATGAAAAAAATAAATTTAGTCATGAACAGCACACAGGCCACTCTTAGGGATGAAGTTCGTCAACTAGCTGAGGAAGCCTTCCACCTTAAGCTAATTTCTGGTCATGGAGATGGGCCAAATAGTGATGAATACCAAATTGTATATCAGGGTAAACCTAGACATATCTCACTAGAGCAAGCACGTTTTTTCTTAATGAACTTGCTGTACAGAAAAGGTATTGGTTAAACTTCCCTTAAAGGATTCATAATTTTATGAATTTAACCCAGTCCTCAAGGTAAGGACAGAAATAAATTCATCGATAATGACAGGGTGTATTGCTAGACAATGCACCATCTTTATGTTCAAGAATTTTATTTGTTATTGATCGAATTTTGGCTAACAAAAAGTAGTTTATTTATCAACAAAAACTACTTACAAATCTTTCCATCTTACAGACTCGATTGTATCTGTCAAATGGATGATTTTACGGAGCTAATTGTCATGCTTTAGTTAAATTAATTAACTGATATCAGGAGTCGGAATCATGGACGATACCAGCAAAAGACAGCTAGTAATCATTGGGGGAGCTGAAGATAAAGAGGGAGATTGTCTGATTTTGCGAGATTTTGTGCGGCGCTCAGGAGGTATCAAGTCCAAGATTGTCATTATGACTGCGGCTACAGAGCTACCAAGAGATGTGGGAGAGAACTACATTAGAGTATTCGAGGGATTAGGAGCAGAAGAAGCTCGCATCATTGACACAGAAACCCGTGATGATGCATCATCATCTACAGCTTTACAAGCGATCGCTCAAGCTACAGGGATATTTTTTACTGGAGGAGACCAATCTAGAATCACCAGTATTATCAAAGACACAGAAATAGATACAGCTATTCACAAACGCTTCTCTGAGGGGGTAGTTGTTGCCGGGACTAGTGCCGGTGCTGCGGTAATGCCAGATAAAATGATTGTAGAAGGTGACTCCCAGACCAACGCCAGAATTGAAGTCGTAGAAATGGGCCCAGGTTTAGGGTTTCTTCCAGGAGTAGTCATCGATCAGCATTTTTCCCAGCGTGGACGCATAGGACGCTTAATGGCAGCATTAATCCAAGAACCTGCTGTGTTAGGATTTGGCATTGATGAGAATACCGCTATGGTAGTCACTGATCATCAAGTAGAAATCATTGGAGAAGGTTCAGTCACAATTGTTGATGAATCAGACTCTACACATAATAATATGGATGAGATTTTGAAAGATGAGCCATTGGCGATTTTTGGAGCGAAACTGCATATATTACCCCACGGTTATAAATTCGATCTCAAAACCCGCCAGCCAATTCTTGATCAAAATCCTGTGGCGAATATCTCTCAACCACTGGCTACAAGTAATTCTTAATAGCCGCCTAAGGCGTTTTACGCAGTAAGCGCAGCTAGAGAGGAAGGCTCTACGTAATTAAGAAACTCAGTTATTTAGGGTGTTTTATGCTGTATAGTAACGCACTATCCCAAATTTTTGGTGCGGTAGAACTATTATTCATAACGCACCCTTGTATTTTTATAGGTTTTTTTGCTTATCTTAACTCCATAAAAATCAGTGTATGTGGCAATATATGACACAGGTAGCCGACTGTGAATGATATCACTTTGCAGTTGGTTATTTTTTATTTGGCAGTTTTTACCAATCTTCACCATCTCAGCATTAAGTAAAGATTAACTTTTTATTATGCAATACCAAGTTTTGTATAACAGATAACTTTTTAATAGTAAAATATCGCACTAATATCACAATTTAAAGATTAATCTTGTCAGCCTTTGATGATTTAGCTGATTCATACAAACGCAAATTTATCAAGATATGAGTAGAAAAATTAACAGACGGAAGTTTTTAGTTTACAGTTCTGCAACTATCGGTAGCAGCATTTTATTAAAGGCTTGTACAAATGACACCCCAACCGCCACAAACAGTCCAGGGGGTGCTTCTACAACCGCCACTGCTGGTGACACTATCAAAGTAGGCATTTTGCACTCCCTCAGCGGCACAATGGCCATTAGTGAAAGAAGTGTTGTTGATGCTGAAAGATTAGCAATTAAAGAAATTAACGCGGCTGGTGGTGTCTTAGGTAAACAAATTGAAGCGATTACTGAAGATGGCGCTTCTAACTGGGATACCTTTAGAGAAAAAGCCACCAAGTTAATTGATCAAGATCAGACTGCTGTCATTTTTGGTTGTTGGACTTCTGCTAGTCGCAAGAATGTAAAGCCAGTATTTGAGAGCAAAGATCATATGCTCTGGTATCCAGTACAGTACGAAGGTCAAGAATGTTCTAAAAACATTTTCTATACTGGTGCTGCTCCAAATCAACAAATTGAACCATCTGTTGACTGGATGTTAAAAAATAAAGGCAAAGAATTCTTTTTAGTTGGTTCCGATTATGTTTTTCCCCGCACGGCTAACACCATTATTAAAGCCCAACTAGAGGCATTAGGTGGCAAAACAGTTGGTGAGGATTATTTACCATTAGGTAACGTTGAAGTTACACCAATTATCTCGAAAATTCGGCAAAATTTACCCAACGGCGGCGTAATTTACAACACTCTCAATGGTGATAGTAACGTTGCATTTTTCAAACAATTGCGGGGTGCTGGATTAACACCAGATAAATATCCTTCGATGTCGGTAAGTATTGCAGAAGAAGAAGTTAAAGCTATTGGTGTTGAGTATCTCCAAGGTCATTATGCTGCTTGGAATTACTTTCAAACAGTAGACACACCTGCTAACAAAAAGTTTGTAGAAGCTTTCAAAAACGAGTATGGTGCAGAGCGGGTAATCAACGACCCAATGGAAGCAGGATACATTGCAGTTTATTTGTGGAAACAAGCAGTAGAAAAGGCTGGGACAACTGATTTAGATAAAGTGCGCGCTGCGGCCTACGGTCAAACGATAGATGCGCCAGAAGGTAAAGTAACAATGAGCGCTAATCATCACATTTCTAAAATTGTGAGAATTGGTCAAGTCCGAGGAGATGGTTTATTTGATATTGTCTATGCTACTCCTGCACCAGTTGAGCCTGTTCCTTGGAATCAATTTGTGAATGAAACTAAGGGATTTAGTTGTGATTGGTCAGATCCAGCTAAAGGTGGTAAGTATAAACAGGTTTAATTCGTAATTCGTAATTCGTAATTCGTAATTCGTAATTGGGATTACGAGTTACTGGTTTGAATGCATATTTGTGAGGAATTGATAGGTGTTGATAGGGTTTTTGGAAGCGGTATTTAATGGAATTAGTATTGGGTCAGTATTGTTAATTGCTGCCTTGGGACTAGCCATTATTTTTGGGTTGATGGGCGTCATTAATATGGCGCATGGCGAATTGATGATGTTTGGGGCTTATGCAACTTTTGTGGTGCAAAATGTTTGCAAACAGTTGGGCGGAGTGTGGTTCGATTTATATATATTTTTGGCTTTGATTATTGCTTTTTTATTCACTGCTGTAGTAGGGCTAATTTTAGAAAAAAGTGTAATTCGTTATCTCTATGGGCGACCGTTAGAAACTTTATTAGCCACGTGGGGTGTGAGTTTAATTTTTCAACAGTTTGTTCGCAGCGTGAATTGGTTGTTGGTAATTGGGATTGCTGTATTTGGTTTGTTATTTTTTGGAGGTTTACGGATTTTAAATTCTCGCCCAAATTTGGCGAGGGTGCGTAATTGGATGGTGTCAGTGTTATTGTTTTTGTCTCTAGGAATAAGTATCGCCACAGGAAATTTATTAGGCACACAACAAACACTAACTCAACCTTGGTTTGGCGCTCAAAATGTAGATGTCACGGCTCCTACTTGGTTGCAAGAGGGGATATCTTTGGGTGGGGTTCAATTGCCGTTTGCTCGATTATTTATTATTGCTTTGACAATAATTTGTGTCGCCGGAATTTATTTATTTTTACAGCGTTCTAATTGGGGCTTAAGAATCCGGGCTGTGACGCAAAATCGGAGTATGAGTGCTTGTTTAGGAATCCCTACTCAAAAAGTTGATGCTATCACTTTTGCGCTGGGTTCGGGATTGGCTGGTGTAGCTGGTTGCGCCATTAGTTTACTCGGTTCGGTAGGGCCAAATACTGGACAAAATTACATTATCGATACCTTTATGGTGGTGGTTGTCGGTGGTGTGGGTAATTTGGCAGGTACTATTGTCGCGGCTTTGGGAATTGGTACGGTGAATTTTTTAATTGGTTCTGGGACTCTGGCTTTTTTGTTGTCTCCGATTCAGCCTTTGGTAGATTTTTTCAATTTCTTTGCGACAACCAGTATGGCAAAGGTGATGGTGTTTGCACTAATTATCGCGTTTTTACAGTGGAAGCCTGGGGGGATTTTTCCTCAGAAGGGTCGTACTGTTGATGTTTGAACCACGGAGACACAGAGGACGCAGAGAATGAGGAAGAAAGGAGGACGGTTAATTTTAATTGAGGTTGGGGTGGTAGTGGCGATCGCACTGATCCTGATTTTGATGATGCCAGTTGTGCTGTCAGAGTTTCGGTTGAATTTATTGGGGCGGTTTTTGTCGCTGGCGATTGTGGCTTTGGGTCTGGATTTGATTTGGGGTTACACCGGATTGTTGAGTTTAGGACACGGGATTTTTTTTGGTTTGGGTGGGTATGCGATCGCTATGTACCTGAAACTGCAAGTTCCCCCTGGTGAGTTGCCTGATTTTATGGGGTTGTACGGTGTTACCGAATTACCTTGGTTTTGGCAACCTTTTTATTCTTTTCCTGTAGCAACGCTTGCTGTGGTGGTGATTCCCGGTTTACTGGCAGGATTATTGGGTTATTTAGTATTTCGGAATCGCCTGAAAGGAGTGTACTTTTCTATACTCACTCAAGCCGCAGTGATTATATTTTTCAACTTCTTTAATGGTCAACAACAGCTATTCAACGGTACAAACGGACTCACAGGTTTTAGAACTTTGTTTGGGGTTACAGTCAGTGATGCCAACACGCAGTTAATTTTCTACACCTTGACAGTAGTGTTTCTCGCCGCCACCTACGGAATTTGTCGCTGGTTGACAAGTGGACGCTTTGGCAGATTATTAATAGCCATTCGTGATGATGAAAGCCGAGTGAGATTTTCCGGCTATAACCCTACAGAGTTCAAGGTTTTGGTGTTTGCAGTTTCCGGTGCGATCGCAGGCGTTGCAGGGGCATTTTATACCCTCCAAAGTGGTTCCGTATCACCCAGGTCAATGGACATTGCTTTTTCCATTGAAATGGTCATTTGGGTAGCAGTGGGGGGACGTGCTACATTAACCGGGGCAATTGTCGGCACTTTATTAGTCAATTACGCCCGCACCTTTTTAAGCGAACAATTTGCCGAAATTTGGTTATTTTTCCAGGGCGCACTTTTTTTAATTGTTGTGACAGTCCTACCTGACGGCATCATGGGATGGTTGCAAAGTCAAAAAATGTCTTTTTTCCACCGCCGTCAACAAATTGCCACATATCCCACCTTGGAAGAAGATCCCGAAGTGCAACATGAAAGCCAAAATTTTAGAAACTGAAAACGTCACTGTCAGCTTTGATGGTTTTAAAGCGATAAACCAACTTAACTTCAGCATGGATGTGGGAGAATTGCGGGTAGTAATTGGCCCCAATGGTGCAGGCAAAACCACATTTTTGGATGTGATTACAGGCAAAGTACAACCAACAGTTGGTAGAGTTTTATTCAAAGGTAAAAATCTGCGTTCCTTATCAGAACATCAAATTGCCCGGTTAGGAATTGGGCGAAAATTCCAAACACCCAGAATTTACTTAAACTTAACTCCCCAGGAAAATCTAGAAATTACCAGCAACCATCATAAAAACGTTTTTTCAACTTTATTTAAAGCTTCTCAACCTAGCGAAAAAAACAATATTAAAGGATTATTAGAAACAGTCGGTTTAACACCCAAAGCAGACATTCCCGCAGCCTTACTATCCCACGGCGAAAAGCAAAGATTAGAAATTGGTATGTTAGTTGCCCAGTCCCCCGACCTACTACTAGTAGATGAACCAGTAGCCGGATTAACAGACGAAGAAACCTACAACATCGGCGAACTCTTATTAACACTAGCCCAAAATCACTCAATTTTAGTAATTGAGCATGACATGGAATTTGTCCGACAAATTGCCCGCCAAGTCACAGTCCTTCATGAAGGTTCAGTACTGTGTGAAGGCAACTTTTCCGAAATCCAAAACGACCCCCGCGTCATTGAAGTATATCTAGGACAACAGGAATAGATGAAAAAAATCTCTTTTTAACTCTCTGCGCCTTTGCGCGCCAGTTGCTACAAGTCGGGGAACCCGCCCAACGCACTGGCTTGCCTTTGCGTGAGTAAATCAACCACCATTCCACAGACCAAAAATGCTAAAAATTGCCAACCTCAACGTCTACTACGGTGAAAGCCATATTCTGCGAAACGTAGACTTAAGCGTCCCACCCGGACAAATGATCTGCCTAATTGGACGCAACGGCGTAGGTAAAACCACCCTACTCAAAACAATCATGGGCTTACTCTCCCCCCGCAGTGGCACAATTAACCTAGCTGGCGAATTAATCAACAAAAAATCGCCCGACCAAAGGGCAAAAATGGGAATTGGTTATGTTCCCCAAGGAAGAGAAATCATCCCCCGTTTATCAGTCAAAGAAAACCTACTACTAGGCTTAGAAGCCAGACGTAAACCCAGCAAAAAAGCCGAAATTCCCCCAGAAATTTTTGATTTATTTCCCGTCCTCAAAACAATGTTATCCCGCAGAGGTGGCGATTTAAGTGGAGGACAACAACAACAACTAGCGATCGCCCGTGCTTTAATGGGACAACCCCAATTACTCGTCTTAGATGAACCCACCGAAGGTATTCAACCCTCAATCATCTTGGAAATTGAAGCCGCAGTGCGTCGCATCGTCGAAACCACAGGTATTTCTGTCTTATTAGTAGAACAACATTTACACTTTGTCCGTCAAGCCGATTACTATTACGCCATGCAAAAAGGTGGGATTGTCGCCTCTGGTTCCACCGACGAACTTAGCCAGGATGTGATTCAAAAGTTCTTGGCTGTTTAGTGGTAACGATTATTCCTCATGACGGTGAAATCTTATTCCTAAAAAAATGTCATAAACAAATTCAAAAAAGTCTTTTTTATTTAATAAACCCGATGTTTGAGGACTTCCCTTTTCATCTAAAAGCGGCTTCATCTTATAGTAAGCAGGCTGGTAATTATACCAAGGAATCGAAGGCCACAAATGATGTATTAAATGGTAATTCTGACCCAAAATTAAGATATTCAGCAGTTTGCCAGGATAAACACGGGCATTTTTCCAGCGATCGCGTTCCACAAAAGGACGATGTGGTAAATAATCAAAAAATAATCCCAAGGTTATGCCCACCAAAAACGCTGGGATAAACCAAAAATTGAGAATATAGCCTAAAAAGTGATATTGAACGGAAATATAAACAATAGAAACCACAATCAAGCGGCTAATAAACCATTCCCATAATTCATATTTACGCCACAGTTGCCGCTGAAAGAAAAATACTTCATGGTACAAAAAGCGTACAGCAATCAACCACAAAGGCCCACCTGTAGACACATAATGATCTGGATCATCTTTCGGGTGGTTCACATGGGAATGATGCTGTAAATGTACCCGCGTAAAAACGGGGAAGGCAAAAGCTAAAATCAAAGCGCTGCCATGACCTAACATGGCATTAATCATGCGGTTACGATGGGCAGATTGATGACAAGCATCATGAATCACGGTGCCAGAACAATGCAAAGCCAGAGTATTGATGCTAAAGCACAGCCAGTCGGGCCATTGCCATAGCCAGTAACCACAATTAGAAAACACCAGCATGGCCACCGCCGCGAAAAACAGCAGCATTGTGGGATTGAAATCACCAGGAGGCGCTAAAAATTCCTTCGGCGGGACTTTCAGTGACTTCTGTGCCTCCAATGTGAGCATTCTTAACTCCTTAGTAATGTACATTTAATAAAATATAGAACCTCACCCCCAACCCCTCTCCTTACCAAGGAGAGGGGAGACTTTGACGCAAGTCAAAGACGGGGTGAGGTCAAAAACTAGACTTGCATGTTATTTAATTCATGTTCCTTACTTCATTAATCATTACGAATATACGATAAAGATGAGGGAATAATAAACTTTTGTAAGCTTTTGTTTAGCAAGATTTATTTTCATTCTTGCTGATTGGTAGATGAATAGCGCTATGATTCCAGACGAGAGCTAAGTTTTTACTGAGCCGTAGGGTGTGCCACCCAGCTACCAAAGAGTTAATTTAAAAAAATCTCCCTGAGGGGGGATGAAACCAAGATTGGTGTACGATATTTACTCTATCCCACAACTCCTGGGAGTGATGAAGGAGAAAAAATAAATAATTTCGGATCAAAGTTACTCCCACAGCCACATTCGTCCGCTGCCTTTCTTGTAATGGATATAGCAGTGACTGAAACTGCAATGCCCCTTAATTTAGTATGACTCTTGAGAAAGAGATAGCCCATTAGAACCAGCCCTATGCAATTAAGAGATTCTCTACGCCGAACAAAAATTGTTGCTACGATTGGTCCCGCTACTAGCAGCCCAGAAATTCTTAAGGCAATTATTGAAGCGGGTGCAACGACACTGCGGCTAAACTTCTCCCACGGTACTCATGCCGACCATCAGCGTAGTATTCGCTTAATTCGGCAAACCGCCTTTGAACTAAATCAGCCCGTGGCAATTCTCCAAGATTTGCAAGGGCCAAAAATTCGCTTGGGTCGGTTTGAAAATGGGTCTATAGTTTTGGCGAAAGGCGATCGCTTCACCTTGACAAATCGCCCAGTTATCGGGTCACAAGAAATTAGCTGTGTAACCTACGATTATTTGGCTGATGAAGTCCCAGTAGGTGCCAAAATCCTCCTCGACGATGGGCGAGTAGAAATGGTGGTGGAGGAAATTAACCGTGATAAAGGCGATTTACATTGCCGCGTCACGGTGCCAGGTAAGTTATCTAATAACAAGGGTGTCAACTTTCCCGGTGTTTACCTGTCGATTAAAGCCATGACCGACAAAGACCGAGAGGATCTGATGTTTGGTCTAGATCAAGGCGTAGACTGGGTAGCACTTTCCTTTGTCCGCAACCCCCAGGACATGATCGAAATTAAAGAGCTAATTTCTAGCACCGGCAAACAGGTACCAGTCATTGCCAAAATTGAAAAGCATGAAGCCATTGAACAAATGGAAGAAGTTCTGGCTTTATGTGATGGCGTGATGGTTGCTAGAGGTGACTTGGGTGTAGAACTACCTGCTGAGGATGTACCTGTACTGCAAAAGCGACTAATTGCCACAGCAAATCGCATGGGGATTCCCATCATCACCGCTACCCAGATGCTAGACAGCATGGTGAGTAATCCTCGTCCCACTCGTGCAGAAGTGTCAGACGTAGCCAACGCAATTTTAGATGGCACAGATGCCGTGATGCTGTCTAATGAAACTGCTGTGGGTAACTACCCAGTAGAAGCAGTGGCGACAATGGCACGAATTGCCGAACGCATGGAACAAGAAGAAGTAGATCATCCAGCAGTACGCCCACACAGAGATGATAGACGTTCTATTCCTAATGCCATTAGTCAAGCCGTCGGGCAAATTGCTGAACAACTGGGCGCAGCAGCAATTATGACTCTGACGCAAACAGGGGCAACAGCTCGTAATGTTTCTAAGTTCCGTCCCCACACACCTATTTTGGCAGTGACACCCCATGTGAATGTGGCCCGGCAGCTACAGATGGTCTGGGGAGTAAAGCCGTTGTTGGTGCTAGGGCTACCTTCTACTGGGCAGACATTTCAAGCTGCTATTAATGTGGCTCAAGAGCATAACTTTTTGTTCGAGGGTGATTTGGTAGTCATGACTGCCGGCACACTCCAAGGTGTCTCTGGTTCCACGGATTTGGTGAAGGTTGAAGTGGTGACAGCCGTACTCGGTCAGGGTATTGGTTTGGGGCAAGGTTCAGTAAGTGGTCGTGCTAGAGTGGCTCACACTGGCATGGATGTGAGTAATTTTAACCCTGGAGAAATTTTAGTAGCACCCCGTACTGATGCCGATTTTGTCGAGGCGATTCGTAAAGCCGGCGGGATTATTACCGAAGATGAAAGTCTTACAAGTCACGCGGCGGTCATTGCGTTGCGTCTCGGTGTGCCTGTGATTGTAGGTGTGAAAACAGCAACAAAAGTAATTCGTGATGGAGCTATTTTGACGCTGGATCTGCAACGGGGTTTAGTTTACTCTGGAGCGGTGGGAACTCCGTAATTCGTAATTCTTCGGCTCTTTTCGACTTCGCTCAAGGCAAGTCGCTCAGTACAAGTTCGTAATTCGTAATTATGAATGTTTTAGTAAATAGTTATTGGGGTTGAGTTTCAAATTTTACTTTCTTGTAAATCTGGCGATGGGGAATTTGGCTGTTTGCGGCAGCTAAGGTTAAAATTCCATCTTCATCGTCAGATTCTTTAAATAGCCAGTTACCTTCTGGAGTTTTGCTGAATTGCTCAACATGAAGTTGATATTGGTCAATTAAGATATATTCTTGAAATTCAGGAATGGAACGGTAATAAGTAAATTTATCTCCTCTATCTCTACTACTAGTGGATTTAGAAAGTACCTCAAAAATAATGCTGGGATTTAGCACTGTGTCTGTGCGTCCTTCTTGGAAGATGGCTTCATCTTTGATGATGAGAATATCAGGATATGTGTATTCTCGGTATCGAGGAATCCATAGGCGGAGGTCGCTAGTGTAAACAAGGTAATCTTGTTCTCTGAGAGCAAGTCCCAAAGCAATTACTAAGTTGACAATAATTTGATTGTGATTAATCGAGCCTCC
This sequence comes from Nostoc sp. CCY0012, assembly GCF_963920855.1. Taxonomy (NCBI): domain Bacteria; kingdom Bacillati; phylum Cyanobacteriota; class Cyanophyceae; order Nostocales; family Nostocaceae; genus Nostoc; species Nostoc sp. CCY0012. The sequence goes on from NZ_CAWUDM010000058.1 coordinate 24,877, forward strand.
TGTCATTGGTACAATTTCTCCATCACGGTATTCGCTGCGATACTCGGCAGTTTCTTCATGTGCAAGGTATTCTTCTATAGAATATTGGCGAGGGGGAGTTTGCACAACCATAGAATTTATTAGTGAAGGCTTGAGGAAGATAACTTTAGACTAACATTCATAAATAGCGTGATAAAACTTCGGCGGTAGCCAGTCCGGTTTTTTCCCAACTAAATTGATTGGCTCGATTTATACCTTGGGTGGAAAGGTGCGATCGCAGCTCTAAATCATCAGCTATCATCTGCATAGCGTCGGTAATTTCTGCGGGGTTATGGGGATTAATTAAAATTGCTGCATCACCAGCCACTTCTGGAAGAGAAGAAACATTAGAAGTAATTACTGGTGTTCCACAAGCCATTGCTTCGAGAACTGGGAAACCAAAACCCTCCCACAGACTAGGAAAAACTAGAGCGATCGCACCATAAATAATTTTTGGCAATGCGCTGTAAGGTACATAATTAAGGAACTTCACTTGATGAGTTATCCCCAATTCTGCCACCTGTGTCTGTAAAACTGGTGTATGACGCGGATCAATGGGGCCTGCTAACCATAGTTCGTATTCACTCTGATTTGAGAGTCCAGCAAAAGCCGTAATCAGTCGATGTAGGTTCTTATAAGGGTCATGTCGGCCCAGGTAGAGAAAATAACGCTGGTTATGTGACCATGTTTCTTTGGAGGGGCGAAAATGCAGGCGATCGTAAGCTAGGGGAATGGGGGTAATTTTGCTAGCGGGAATTTGGTAAAAGTCGATGATGTCCTGTGCTGTGGCTTGGGAATTGCAGATAATGTGTTGCGCTTGTTCCAAGACTTGGGGAATATAGTAGCGATGGTATGGTATTAACGGCGAAAAGCGTTTAGGAAAGCGTAATGGTATTAAGTCGTGAGACATGACAACAAAACGGCAGTTACTATTAAGGGGCGCTTCCGGTAGAGGAGAAAATAACAGCCGAGATTTCAGTTGTTTATAGATTTGTGGTAGTTGCAACTGTGTCCAAATTAAGCGCCGCAAATGTCCTTTTGTGCCTTGAGCCGGAGTCAGATTATTGGGGATTGGATAGCATTTAAATTCAGAGCTATTTTGCGCTGTTAATAAAGTAGGTTCCAGAGATTTTAAATAAGGAAAAATATTGCTGGCATAGTTACTGATGCCTGTTGGTTGTGATAAGAGAATGGATAAATTAATAATTAATTGATGAGAGTCAAAATTATTTGATATTTTCATTAAATAATACTTCTATAAGCCTTTAATGTTTCTTTTGCCGTTCTTGACCAGGAAAATAATTTGGCTCTTTCTCTGCCTTTATTAATTAAATCTTGACGTAACTGAGCATCACTAATTACTTGCAAAATCGCCTCAGCTAATTGCATGGCATCATTGGGGTCAATTAGTATCGCTGCATCGCCTGTCACTTCTGGAATTGACGATGTATTTGCTGTCACCACTGGTGCGCCTAAAGTCATTGCTTCTAGTACAGGTAGACCGAAGCCTTCATAATGAGAGGGATAAACAAAAACATCAGCTTTTGAGTAAAATAATGCGACTAATTCATTCGATAAGTAGTCAAGATGATGAATTTGCTTTTTCCAAGGCGAATTTTCAATAGCTGTAAATATCGGTTCGTAATTCCATCCTTTTTTACCAATTAATATTAAATCATGCTCAATTTTATATTTCTCTTTTAAGAAATTAAAGGCTGTAATGATAGCATTAATATTTTTCCGAGGTTCTATGGTGCTGACAAACAATAAATATGGTTTAGTAAAATTAAAATTACTTTGATATTCTAAATTTTCCCATGTTTTCGTAGATAAATCATCTACATGGTAACGACTAGCTAGAGGAGTAACATATATTTTTTCTGGTTCTACTTGCAAATATTCAACAATATCTTTTTTAGAGCTTTCGGAAATTGTTAACACTAAATCTGTCCATTGTAGGCAGCGCTTGACTCTTTCTGTATAAGTTTTGACAACTGAGTCTATATATTGAGGATATTTAATAAAAGTCAAGTCATATATATTCATTACCTTCAAGCTATGATTACAGGGATAAACTGAGTAATTAGTTCCATGTAATATATTTGGTGAACCTAAATATTTTTCAAAATAAGATAAACTAGGTTGCCAAGATAAAGCTAATAATAAATCTGATATTCTTACAGGTAGGGGTAGGACATATTTATGAGAATACTGTTTTAAAAAATCAGGAAAACTCAAGTTTCTTTGCAACCAATTTTTTAAACCTGGTTGATAGACAATTCCTAACTGAAAATTTTCATCTGCTTGTAGTGCATCGAGGGCATATATTAAGTTAGCAACATAAAAGCCAACCCCACTTGGTTTTGGATCTATGGGGGTGGCATCAACTACAATTTTTAACATCAGCAAGTTTAACTTCCAGCGTTGCTTAATTTCTTGAGGTCATAATCAACCATTAATTCAACCATTTGCTCAAAAGAATGTTGAGGTTGCCAACCTAAATCAGTTTTAATTTTATCAATAGAACCAACTAACTGTACTGGTTCATCAGGACGGTAAAATGCCGGGTCTACTAAAACATAATCTTGCCAATTTAGACCAACGCAGTTGAAAGCACACTCCACAAGTTCTTTGACCGAATGAGTTTCGCCACTAGCAATAATGTAATCATCTGGTTGCTCTTGCTGCAACATCATCCACATAGCATACACAGCATCTTTGGCGTAGCACCAATCACGACGAGCATCTAAATTACCTAATTTTAATTCATTTGCCAAACCGAGTTTGATTTGGGCGGCTGCGTGGGTAATTTTGCGAAATACAAATTCTATACCGCGTCGGGGTGATTCGTGAGTGTAGGTAATACCGCAGCAACCGTAAAGATTGTACTTTTGGCGATAGTTGACAGTCATCCAGTGGGCGTAAGCTTTAGCAACACCATAGGGGTTACGTGGACGGAAAGCGGTGCGTTCAGTTTGTGGTGATTCGTCAGGTTGACCAAAAACTTCACTACTAGAGGCTTGGTAAAATTTAGCATCCGGTTTGCAGCGACGGATTGATTCTAAAAGACGGGAAACACCAAGGGCTGTGTATTCGGCGGTGAGGGCTGGTTGAGTCCAAGATAGGGGAACGTAGCTTTGAGATGCAAGGTTATAGATTTCATCAGGTTGCGAATCTGTAATTACGTCCATTAAGGAACATTGATCTAGCAGATCACCAGGGACAATTTGAATACCGGAAAGGTGACTAATACGTTCTAGGTTGCTGGTGCTAGAACGACGGACTAATCCGTGTACTTGGTAACCTTTTGTTAAAAGAAGTTCAGCAAGATAAGAACCATCTTGTCCGGTTAGTCCGGTGATTAGGGCTTTTTTTTGTGTCATCGGCTATTTAATGTTTAATATTTTGGGGCTATGAGTTCTAATGTGAGAAAATAAGGGCGGTAGCGATTACTAGTCAAAAGCATTATGTCCGCGATCGCACCATGAGCGCCAATATAGAAGTCTATTACTAGTTTTCCCGTTTTTCTACAAAAGTCAGAGTTACTTTTCTGGCAATTTAGAGACACCAGCCGACAGTTTACCTGAATCTGACAAGGTTTGGTTGTCGGCATTTATGGGAATTTCGTAGATAGTGGTTTTTCCTTCAGCCAATAACTTGGGTTGCAAATAAAGATTTTCTAACAAGACTGCTACACCAGCTACCCAAGGCGGGACAATCACAGCGCCGATAATTCCTAAAACTTGTGTTCCTCCTAGCACAGCTAAAAGTTGATACAACGGACGAACTCGTACTGAAGAACCGACTAATAACGGATCAAGCACATAAGTTTCTAAGTTCTGAATTAAGACAAATAACAGCAATACCCACAAGAAAGTCAATCCACCTTGAGGAATAGCCACAATTAACGCTGGGACTGCACCTAATACTGGGCCGACAAAGGGAATTAAATTCGTAAAACCAGCAATTACGCCCAACGCTAAGGCAAATTCTGATAATCCTAAAATCCGTAAACCTACTGTAATTACAACACCTAAAATAGCCGAAACCAATACTCGACCTTGAATGTAACCTCCCATGCGGCGAGAAATGGGTGTTACTTGGGCGGCTAGGCGTTCATCCCAAGGTTGGGGAAATAGTCTGACTAAACCTTGAATTAAGTTTTTACTACCAGCCACCATATAGGCGGACATTACCAAAGCTAAAACCAGGTTGACTACCCCGCCAATAAAGCCGCGAGTAAAGCCGAAAGAACGCACAACTAGCTGCTGACTAGAACGAAATAACCAATTAGTCAGCGATTGAATATCAAAGAATTGCTCTATTGACTCTACCTGAGTAATTCCCATTCGCAAAGCTAAGTTTTCCGCTGCTATCCACAAATTATCTAAATAAATCGGTAATCTACTGGCTAATCGCTGAATTTGCTCAGAAACAGATGGGCCAATAATCAAACCTGCACCAATTAATCCGGCAATTAAGCTAATGTACACCACAATTACGCCCAGCCAACGAGGAATCCGTAATTTTTCGGCTGCGTTAACCAGGGGCGCGATCGCAGCTGCCAACACTACCGCAATCATTAAAGTTACTAATAAACTCCGTAATTGCCACAGGATGATTACCAAAAATAAGGTGGCAACAATTAGCAACAAATCAGATAAGGAAATAGCTTGACGCTTTTCAGACATATGAGGGGATTGGGTACTGGGCAATGGGGATTGGGAAAATGAGGAAGATGAGGAAGAAAACCTACACCTGTCAGCTACCCACTCCCCACTCCCTAATTATTAGTGGATTTTGCTTCTAAATTTTCTAAGCGGCTTTTTAGTTCTTGGTTTTGTTGTTTGAGTTGGTCGAGTTCTTCTCGTAACTGACGTAGGGCATTGTCTGTACCTACATTCTTTTGTACCTTGGTAATTTCTTCCTCAGCATAGCGACGGACACGCCCATCTGGTGTTTGATCAGCAAGCGATCGCAAAATCCTGATGGCTTTGGGGGTTTCCATTTGTCCCAAGGCTATAACTACGGCTACTTGGGTTAAAAAGAAGGTTTCTTTGGCTAGTTCTGCTAATTTGTCTAAAATCCGTTCGACGTTTGCCTGACTTTGACCTACAGAAATTTTGCCTAATGCCCGGATTGTCGCTAAACGCAACGGTTGTGGTGTACCAATTTGGCTATATTCTAGCAACAGATTGACAGCATCTTCTGAGGTTTTGAGTTCCGCTAAACCACCGACTGCACCACTACGGACTACTTCATTCCAACCGGCTTTTTCTTCTAAAACGGATTGCAGTAGCTTAACAACTTTTTCTTCTTTGGGTTTTTCATTCAAGTTAGCAGATGCGATTGATCCAATCGCACGACAAGCAGCGGCTTCTACGTAGTAACTGGGATCACCATTTTTTACTAAGTCTTTTACGGCCTTGTAGCTTTCATGAGTCTTGATTTGCGCCAGTGCTTCTACTACAGCACGTCGCACAAAAGCATTTTGGTCTTGCAAACCAGTCACTAACCCATCAAAGGCTTGATTTAACTTGATGTCTGCTAGTTGTTTGGCTACTTCAACTTGTACACCCCAAAATGAATCATTTTTCAGTGCAGCCGATAATGCTTTGGTGGCTTCTAATCCACCTTTTTTAGCTAAAGCTTGCGCTGCATAGATGCGAGAAATGGGGTCTGGGTCAAATTCTAACTGTGCTTTTAATTCGGGAACTGGATATTCTAAAGTCACAGTTTTCAGGAAATGATTGCCCACATCAAAGCTGATAAATTGGGGCTTTTCTGTCAAGGGGAAGTAAAAGCTTTGTTCGCGTTCATGTACCCGCACAGTGAAAGTTTGTAGTTGTGCAGATTCATCCTTTTGGGAGTAGCCAAAACCAATGGGGATTTTCAGGTCAAATAAATCTTTACTATCGTTGTTTTTTGCTTGGGTTTGAGTGACTGTCACTTTCGCTAAATTAGCCTCTCCATCCCAAGAGTAAGCCACTTTAAAGTCGGGATGACCGCCACGATAAACATACTGGTCAAACAGAAAAGCCAAATTACGCCCAGTTGCTTTTTCAATTGCCCGGAGTAAGTCTATTGTTTCTACAGTTTTATGGGCATTATCCTGGACAAAGGTTTGTATTGCCTGCCAAAACAATTCTTCTCCTAATTCCGCCCGGATCATGTGATACACACAAGATCCTTTTTCGTAGATATGGCGGTCATATAGTTCAATGGCTTCTCGGTAAACATGGGTTACCATTGGTCGGCGGTAACGGCTGCTGTCTTCGCTGAGGTAACTTCTCGCTTCTAATAACCGATAGTATGCAGCATCTTGATCGCCATATTCCTGTTCTGTCCACATGACCTCAGAATAGGAAGCCATACCTTCTTTGATCCAAGCATGAGACCAATGTTTAATTACTAGCAAATCACCAAACCACTGGTGTGCTAATTCGTGGACAACTAAACTTTCTGTGCCACGGTTATCTAAGGTGGCGCGTTCATCTAGCAAGCATCGATCTGTTAACAGTGTTGTAGAAGTATTTTCCATCCCCCCAAAGATGAAGTCATCCACACAAACTTGGGCGTATTTGGGGAAAGAATAGGGATAACCATACTTCTCGCTTAAAAACTCCATCATGCGGGGAGTTTTGCCCATACTACGTTTAGCATCTTCTTTGCGGTTTTTTTCTACGTAGTAGGTGACGGGTTTACCTTGCCATTCATCACGAATTTCGGCAAAGTCTCCCACCGCTAGGGTCATTAAATAAGTGGGATGAATTTGCTGTTGTGACCAATGGTAGATTTTGTAATCGCCATCTTTTTTAGTATCAACTAATTCACCGTTGGAAATAGCTATTAAGTCTTTAGGAACACGGACGCGAATTTCCGAAGTAGACAATTGGCCTGGGTAATCAAAGCAGGGAAACCAGAAACGAGAGTCTTCGTCTTCGCCTTGAGTCCAAACTTGGGTGGGTTTGTTGGGGTAGTGCTTGTCTGGTTGAATAAAATAGATACCACGTTGGGGCTTTTCTACTGAGTAGGCGATCGCTATCAACAAATGCTGGCCAATCTGCGTTGGTTGAGACAGTTGAATAAACAGCTGTTCGCCATTGTAGTCAAAATTCTGCGTTACCTCGTCTACCGTGACAGAGCCAATATTCAGATTCACAGCATCCAAAGTCAAACGGTCAATACCATTACGGATGGGCAATAGGCGAATACTGCAAGTACCGTGGTAACTTTGGCGAGGAATATCCAAATTGAGATCGAGAAAAATATGCTCTACTTGTCCAGGGCGATCGGGATTGTAGTGAGGTTTTGCACCTGGTAACTCAAAAGATTTGTGTTTGTTATTCTCTGTATCAAAATAAAGCTGAGACATGGATGCTTACTGACCTTTTAATCTTGAAGAGTCTGGCTAGATGTATTCCCAAAAATTAAGCTATCTGGTTGATTGTCCCCATGAAAAAGGCTATTTGGAGATAAAAATTTCTGGATGCGGTAGGAAAAGAAAACTATATTTATTCTTTTCCTAATGAATTTGTTGTGCTGATGTTGTGTGCCTTTTGATCATGGGGTAAAAATTTTCTTACATCTGGTTCAATTCCTATTGAGTACAAATACTCCTAAGTCTTCCTATAGTTTAGGATAGCTTGCCACTATCAATCAGAATAGCTGGAAAAGAGGAAGCAGGGGTGTAGGGTGTAGGGTTCAGGGTAAAGAGGGTAGACAAAAATAGAGGTTATTCTCAGTGACCAATGACTAATTGTTAACTTTATCAGTATTTACTGACAAATTCGGGAATATTACTAACAATTCCGAGGATTTAAACATGACATTTCATCTCACCTCGGTGACAATTTGCATAAAAGAGGACAGTAATAATGCCTGAACGTAAGTCAAATGTATTAATTCCTGCTATTGGTGCCACTGTATTAGTGGTAGGAGGTGTAGCTGCTTATATGTATTTTAAAGGGCCATCTGGGGATAGTTCAGGCGCTCTTGGTAGTGCTAAATTAGTACCTTCCACAGCATTGATGGCCACTTACATTACCACTGACCCCCAAGCCTGGGCAAAATTAGATCAATTTGGCACTCCAGAATTACAAAAGCTACTGGCAAAAGGTTTGGAAGATTTTAAGCAAGATTTTAGTGCAGCTAACATTTCCTACGAACAAGATATTCAGCCTTGGGTGGGTGGTGTCATGCTGGCTGTGCTACCAGCAAATCCCACCAAACTTGCACAGTCGAGTCAGCCTAATTCTTCGCCACAGAGACAGCCAGAACCAAATATCTTGATGGTGGTAGGGATCAAAGATAAACTTAACGCTTTGAGTTTTGCCAATAAATTAAAATCACAAAAAGGCGTCAAAGTTCAGGAATCTAATTACAAAGGTGAAACAATTACAGAAACTACGGGCAATAGTAGACCAACATACAGTGCTGTTTTAAACAATAACCACTTAGTAGTAGCTCCAGAAAGGCAAGCTGTAGAAAATGCCATTGACACCTTCAAAGGACAGCCATCTTTTGCCAATCAAGAAGGTGCAAATGCGATTCTCACTGCCAATGCAGATGTGCAGAACATTCTCGCCCAAGTTTATATACCAGACTATGCAGGCATGGTACAAAAATTGGTAGCGGCGAATCCCCAATCCAGCCAACTGCCTCCACAAAGTTTGGCACAGTTAAAACAAATAAAATCCGTAGTGGCGCTTGTTGGGGTTGATGATCAAGGCTTGCGGATGAAAGCGATCGCCAACTTAGATCCACAACTAAATAAGTTTGAGTATCAAACAACTCCAGCAAACATAGTCAAACAATTACCCTCAGATACCTTTGCTTTAATTACTGGTAACGGCATCAGCCGTAGTTGGACAACCATAATAGAAGAGTCTAAAGATTATCCAGAATTTAACCAAATAGTGCAACAGGTGCGCGGGCAACTCAAGTTTGTCAATATTGATCTAGATAAAGACGTGTTCGGGTGGATGGATCAGGAATTTGCCTTTGGTGCGATGCCATCTAATCAAGGTATATCAGCGAGTTTAGGTTTTGGTGGTGCATTAGTATTTCAAACAAGCGATCGCCAAACTGCCGCAGCTACCTTAAGTAAATTAGATAACCTTGCTAAAACCCAACAACTTAGTATCAGCAAACGCAATATCGGCGGTAAAGACGTAACAGAATGGCAAATTCCTCGACAAGGCGCTTTACTATCCCACGGTTGGCTAGATCAAAATACCGTATTTTTAGCACTTGGTGGTTCTGTAGCCGAAGCGATCGCCTCTACCAATACTGCCAAACTTGATAGTAGCGACAACTTCAAAGCTGTAACTGGTTCACTGCAAACACCCAATGCTGGCTACTTCTACATAGATGTGGACAAAACTGCATCCCTAGTTAATCGCTTTGTAGCGCAAAGACAACCGCTACCATCCCAGGCCAACACAGTCCTGAGTTCCATTCGTGGCCTTGGCGTTACAGTTACCAGCCCTAACAAATCTACAAGTCAATTAGAGATGTTGTTGGCGTTGAAACCGAAGACAGTTAAGTAGGGAAGTAGGGAAGTGGGGAAGAGACACGGGTGCAGGGGAGAAACTTGCGGTGATTACCATAATCTTTTTTCTTTTTTTCCCCAATGCCCAATGCCCAATGCCCAATGCCCCTTATCCAGAGGGGCCCCCAGTCCCTATAAAACCCTAGTATCACGAGATTCCAAAGTCTCAGTCAGCCTATCCAATGCCCCAGTTAGTCTTTCCTGCGCTACTAAATTGGCATCTGGGGGTGCAGTTTCTTCTACAACTTCTTCTTGTCTTTTGAATCTTTGTAAGGCGCGCACGGCTAAGAAAATAATCAAGGCAATGATGATAAAGTCAAGAATAGAGCCGAGAAAACTACCAATTTTGATTCCTGGCCCCACCGTAATTGTTCTCCAGTCTTGCCCTGTGACAGCAACCAAAGGGTTGATCAATGGCATAATCACATCCTCCACAAAGGAAGTGACAATCCGACCAAAGGCAGCACCAATAATAACTGCGATCGCTAAGTCCATGACGTTGCCTTGGAGGGCAAATTCTTTAAAATCTCTTAAAAAGCCGTTGGCTCTTCTTCTTGCTCTGGCCATACTTGATTATCAAAAATTTTTTGAGTTTTTTTAAACATTACTTAGCTTGTGTCTCAATCAGTTGAGCCGGATTTAGCCAAGTTATCGGAATATTACAAATCTTATAGCCCAAGAAACATCTAACTTGAGCCGGAATACAAAAGTTAAATTTTCCAGTCAGTTTTGGCAGTCAATGTTATGCAGAAAACTAGAATGCCGTTAAGCAATGTAATTGGCTTCTAGACTAGCTTGCGGTAATTGTGTCATAAGTAAAGAAGGCCGTTAAATGCAAACTGATTTATGACTGCTGCTGTAACCACTGCTCCTGGATTAGCCTCCCGTTTGGTCAATGGCATACTGGCTATTAAACCTTTAGCCAACTTAGCCAAGCATCAAGCTAGACAAATGATGATTAAACGCGCTGAAAGAATTGGCGTGCCTTGGACAAAAGAAGTACGAAAATTACAGGCGCGCGATTGGACGCAAGAATTGGCTCAAGTTCAAAATCCGCAAATTTCCTACCCGGAATATTACCTGCGGCCATTCCATGCTTACGAACATGGCAATCTCAGTTGGCAGGCGGCTTTTGAGTTAGAAGTGGCTGCAAATACTGTCCATGCCGGAATTTGGCCGAATGCTGGAGCAAAAGGAGATGCTCAACTGCGTCAAAGTTACCACAATATCCTCACAGCACAAATTCCCCATCCACCACAAGATATTCTAGATTTGGCTTGCGGTGTAGGTTTGAGTACTTTTGCTCTGCAAGAAGTGTATTCTCAATCCCAGATTACAGGTTTAGATTTATCGCCTTACTTTTTAGCTGTTGCCAACTACCGCGCCCAACAGCGTCAAGCTAATATTAATTGGCTTCATGCCGCAGCTGAATCTACTGGGTTACCAGATGCTTCATTTAATTTAGTTTCCATTTTCTTGATGTGCCACGAATTACCCCAGTCAGTCACCCGCAAGATTTTTGCAGAAATGCGGCGTGTGTTGTGTCCGGGTGGTCATTTGGCAATTATGGACATGAATCCCCAATCGGAAATCTACAAGAAAATGCCCCCCTACATTTTGACACTGCTCAAAAGTACAGAACCTTATTTAGATGAATATTTTGCTTTAGATATTGAGCAAGCTTTAGTTGAGGCTGGTTTCCAAGTTCCCACCATCACTAGAAATACCCCTCGTCACCGCACAGTCATCGCTCAAGTGAGTGGCTAATTTCTGTTGAATTGTTTGGGCAGCAGTGTGTAGCTGCTGCTTCGTCAAAGATATACTTTATTTACATAAATTAACAATTTTTCTGTGCAAAATTGACATAGACTGCCATATAATCAGAAAACATGATAACTTCTGCCAAGAAGTAATAAATAGCTGAAAAGCTTTATAAAATAAGAAACCTGGGGCTATAGCGCAGTTGGTAGCGCATCTCAATGGCATTGAGGGGGTCAGCGGTTCGAATCCGCTTAGCTCCATATTATTCCTAGTACAGCTTGACGTAAATTGTTGTGACTTTACCCATAACTTTGCCGCAACGGCAAGCTTATGCTTCCAGTAAGCGGCGGCAAAGTTATGGTTCCAATTTTCTGAGTAATTTTTAAGCTTCATAACTCAAGTTCACGATTCGCTTCTCTAAGGGCTAATCTAACTTTTTTGTATCGGAAGTACCCTGGTTTGGAAATTAGCTCTGAAACAGCAGATTCAGTTGGATATTTACCCTGATTATGTAGATCAAAGGCAACTAGTCGCACTTCCTGGCAGCATTCCTCTATTATTTTCTTATGGCAATCTTTCTGATAGCTGGTATACCTGGCAGAGATAGCACGACATAAATCTGGAAAATGTTTGTAAATCGTTCTTCTATTAACTTCTAGCTGCCTAGCAACCGCCTCCATAGATAAAGGAGGAGACTCATCATTTGTGAGTAACGCTTCTAGATGGAATTTGACTTTCTCAGCATCAAATGGCTTACTACTTTTTCTTAATGTAGTTTTAACTTCAGTTGCTACTAATTTCCTTGACAGATATAAATTATTAGTTTCTTCGGTAAAAAAGCTTAAAATTGATACTCCAAAACAGTAACAAATATTTGTCAGTGCTTCAAGAGAAGGTAAATTTTTACCTTTACACCAGAGCCAAACTGTATTTCTAGGAATATTAATCTGACGAGCAAATTCAGCTATATTTCCTTTTGCAATTTCCTCAACCCACTTAGATAGAGTTAGAGCGATTGCAGTAGAAGATAGAGCATCATTCAAATATGGAGTAGCAGAAATTAATTCTCCAATAGCCTTAGCAGCCCATATTTTCTGTTCTAGCTCATTTTTTTTCAAAACTTTCCTATTGGCTGATTCTTGAGATAAAATCAGTCCTAACCATTCTCCACATCTTGAACAATATCCTGGTCGCGAGCGCCAAGCCAGCGTAGTATTTTTTTGATGACAATGAGGACACTGAAAAATTAATTGATGGTGGTGATAGGGGCATACTTTTACTACATCTAGCGACCAAAGTAAAGGCTCATAAATTAATTGTTTTTTCTCGTACCATTCTTGATAACAACTCGGACACCAAGCCCGAATGGGGCGTAGTAAATTTCTAGAAGGGAATAGTTTGTACCAAGCTAGTAACGTGAGAAAGCCTAAATCGTCACGGAGTGTTAATTTCTGTAGAGCTTGAACTAAGTCCATTGCCATAACACCGCTACCGTTGAGTGCGGTAGTGTAATTATATATCCTGTGTAAATTAGCACCCCCATACTCTTTATTAACGAGCGTTGCGAGTTCCTTCTCCATTAACACCCCTGGATTAACACAGTGAGCTTCTGCTAGTCGAGATATATAACCAGTTAAGCTTTCTACTAATGGAGTGCCAATACCAACAGGCTCTAGGCGATACAAGCGACTGCGAGATGGAATAGCTACCTTTCTTAAATCCCAAGATGCGTATGTTTCTAATGCACTAGCTAACATCTTGCTGCACTCCAATGGGATCTCTTTTAGGGTTGCGTTTGCCAACCTTTCCTGGCGGACGAGTAGTTTTTGGGGTTTCTTCTGGTGGCTCGATTGGTTTTTCGCCAAGTTTTAATGCAGAGCGTAAACTATTTACATCTGCTTCTGTTTCAGATAATTGTCGTTCGCCTTCTTGAATTTCTGTGAACATCCTCCGGCATTGAGCAACCGACCAAGCGCGTTTTTGTAAGTCTTTGAGAATAACAGTTGCTGCTTCTCTATCGAGAGCATCTTTAAGAGCGCGTGTTAACCAATTTTTTAGTATGCCAACACATCCTAACGTACGTTCGTAAAAATATTCCCAATGACTAACTAAATCTGGAGCTTCTGCAAGTGGCATCTGCTGTTGGAAAGTTAATAACACACTTTTAAAAGCCTGTACATCTTCTGGACTATCAGCACAATAACGGCGAAAATGAATATCAACGCTACGACGTGAGAGTTGACCACTCAAATTACGGAATGTCAGTAGTTCGTATGTTCCTAATAGACAGTGTAAGATACCTGTCATATTTGCTAGAGATTTGAGGCAGTCTAATTGATCTTGTAGCTTGTATCCGCTTGCCATCTTGCCAAAATGTTGTGCTTCATCTACAAAAAATACGTCTGGCTGACGATGGATGAGAGCATTTTCTAAAGCTCTGCGTAGAGCAGGTGCAACTACTTTCGACTCAACATTAATCTGGCCAAATTGATCGCGAGAGATACCACGCACACCGTAATCAAACTTGTGATCGATCAAGGGTTCTTCTAAGGCAATTAAAGCGCGTGTGTAGTAATCTTTCCAGTTGAAGTTTCTCGATTCTGGAGCTACAGCCTCAACACCAACAACAGGAACACGACCGCGTGAAGCGAAGCTATCCCGAAGGAAATCGCTTTCCAGTTTAGGTAATGCTAGTTCTGTTAATTTCTGCTCAACGCGGAGTCGCAAAGTTGTTTTACCAACACCACTGGGGCCATAAACAAAGATAAATGAAGCTCCTGCGGGTTCGGCAATTGTTCGCATGAGAATTTCATCTTAACGGGTGACAAGAAGGCTAAACAGCTTGTTTAATAAGGGATAGAGCCTG
>NZ_CAWUDM010000059.1:0-38632 GCF_963920855.1 Nostoc sp. CCY0012
ACTAGATATATCCGTTTCTTTGGGGTGTGACAGTTGTGGGTGCGGAATGTGGGTTGACAGTTTCAGTTTTTGGCGCGAGCCAGAAGTTCTGTTTGAGAAGGCACTCTAATCTTTGATGCTAGTTTCAAGAACTCAAGGATTTTGATGAACCAAAATGTTGGGTCTGGAAGATAAGCAACTTGGCCCTTTCGCACGGTGATGCCATGTCGGGCTGACGACTGGAATGCATGATGAAGATTATGCCAGCCTTCACCCAGGGTCAGAAACGCAACGAGCCAATGGTTTCGACTGTAATCGTTGGTTGTGAAAGGTTGTTCGCCCAGTATGTGGCTAAGTGAGTTGACGCTGGCGACACAGTGGAAAAGAACAGTCGTGCTGAGGAAAAAAGCGCCGAGATATTCAGACCCACCAATGTAATACGAAAGAGTACCAAGAGCAATAACGGGAATGAAGTGCAGACGATCAACAATCTTTAAAACCAGATTACTCTCAACATCAGTGGGAAGCTTTGATGGAAAAAACTGTCGAGAGAATAGCCATCCAGCTTGAGACCACCAGAATCCTTTTATGCTCTTGAAAGGCATATAAGGAGAATGAGGATCTTTTTCCTGGTCTGAACATTGATGATGAGCCATGTGATGAGCTTTCCACCAACTTGGCCCCATCTGCCCAGAGGAAGCAGCAACGATGCTGCCAATACATAGAACTGAGGTTGGAGCCTGGTAGCTCTTGTGGGTGAGTAGCCTATGGTAGATGCTAGTAGTTGCAAGCATTCGTACTACATATAACAACACGCCCCATAAAATAGCACTCCACGATAAGCCAGTAACAATAATTAGTAGTGATCCTAAATGACTGACTACAATCAAAATAGGGCCTACTATGTAAGAAATAATCGTGAACTGAGAGTACTGCTTCATTAATCTTGTAATATCCTTAAGCTTCTAAATAGAAATGCACACCATTTTTGCCACAGTTAAGCTTGCGGATAGCAGAACGCTCACCATACAATACTCAGCATTATCTACAGTATAAATCGGTCTATTAATTTTTCACATCCTTTGGAACATGATTGAATGGCACTAAGAAAAGCGGAAGCGATGTTCAGCCATTTGCGTCGCCATCAACGGCGAATCAGTAGCCGCAAGTCAACTGCCGCATTGCGCTATTTTGGTCAATATCAAGTTTTATAGCCGTAGCCGAAACCGAAAAACACTTACTTGAGCAAATTCAGGAAGTTCCCATAGCTGAGTACAAAACTCAACGTCTTAGATTAGCTAGGGCTGAAGCTCCTCGCCAACGCAAACATCGCCTTCACCATGACCCAATTAACGCAATACAAGTTCTGGTCAATCAACATACCGAACTGCTCTCTGTGCTTGATTCTTAACCTCTTAGATACCAATTAGATAGTTAGGGTTAGCGCGTCTCAATCAATTTTGTGTTCAACAACAGTTATAAATCCACTCAATTTACCATCTTGTGCATGAAATTTTTGTAAGGTTCTGATTCTTTGATTATTAGTAATTAAGTTGATAGTTTCTATTGCTAAGGTAATATTAGTGATTTTATCAGATACATTGATAATTATTAAATTCTCTCCAATTTCTTCAACAAGCATGAGAAAGTTACAATAAGGAGGATCGGGACTTTCAAAAAGTACTGTACTGTTACTCACTATTTTGCCGAAAAAATTGAGATTTTCTATTGTGCCATTAGAATATTTATTTTCATTAGTTTGAATCCACTGATTATTAACAATTTTTTGGTTTAACACTGATGTGAATCGTTCGATTTCATGAGCATCTTGATCTAGACGAGTCCAGTGTCCTTTCCAAGTGCCAACAAATCTTGGCAAAACTTTAAAGTTTTCTAATTTAATTTCAGTATGGATGTCAGAAAGAGGTAAATTCGTAACTGCTTTATTCATATTATTTGTTGTGAAAACTAATTTTAATTTTTTAGCGCCTGACGCTTAAAGGTCTTTAATTTTTGGATGCTAGATGCTTCTAGATTTTTTTCTTCTGCAAGCTGTTTTTCCTTTTCTGATGTCGTGAGTTTTTGTGCGATCGCATCCAACAAGACATCTGGTTTTTTAATCACTGTGCGTAAAATTATTTGAAATTCTTCTATCCAATACGCGATAGTGCTGGAACTATATATATCTGAATTGTAATTACATTTCAATAATAGTTGACTATTCATCTCAACAATATTCCAAGTTATTTCTCGCCGAGCAATGCCAATATAATTTGTAAATCCTTCAACTTCTAATCCCAAAAATTTTAGTTCAGTACCAAATTTATCCATACCAAACAATGCTGTAATTAATGGTGTCCGGCTGGGGTCGCGCTTAATATTCAGTTTCTTCAGCAATTGATTAAAAGGATAATTTTGATGTTCATAACCATTGATCAGCACCTTTTTCACATCGTTAAGATAGTCGATAAAGCTTTGGTTTTTCAGTCTAAATCGTAATGGTAAAACATTGGCACAATAGCCAACAAGGTCTTGACCATTTACATGAGATTGTCCAGCCACAGGCACACCAATTACTATGTCATCCTGAAGCGTAAGTTGATGTAGCAAAAGATTAAATGCGGCTAGTAAAGTCATAAACAAAGTACATCCATGCTGACTACTTAAGTTTTTTAACTCACGATAACAGGATGTATCGATAATCTGACAATGTTCAACTCCAGCGTAGGTTTGTACAGGAGGACGGGGATAATCTGTAGGCAATTCTAAAACGGGAATTGAATTAGCAAATTGGCTTAACCAGTAAGATTCATCTTTGGCTATTTTTTGTCCTTGGCTGTTTATATATTCTCGAAATTGTAGAGGTTCTTCAAGTTGATAGCGAGCACCCTGACATTCGGCGGAATATATTGTAGCTAAGTCTTTGAAGATGATATCAATTGACCAGCCATCAATAATAATATGATGAGCAGTAAGCACCAACAGATGCAGTTGTGACTCTAGTTTGAGAATATGGACACGCAATAAAGGCGCAATGCTGAGATCGAAAGGTTTATGTCCTTCTTTTTTCAGCCACTCAGCTACTTTAGTTTGGCGATCGCTATTCTCTAAATTTGAGAAATCAATTACAGGAACATCTATTTTTACAGAAGGTAATATCTGCTGAAAATCGCCTTGACTGCTGATCATAGTTCGTAACGCTTCATGGCGATTGACAACTTTCTGCACTGCTTGACACATTGCTTCTAAATCAAGTGACCCCTGTAATTGCAAACTTACAGATTCATTGTAGGCAATGGAACCTTCCTCACTCATCTGTGCTAAAATCCAAAGCTGTTTTTGCGCTTCAGTTAAAGATATTTTGTGCGCTGCTTCAGCTACAATTACCGCCTGTTGGGGTAAATCAGACAGCATTTGTGAGGCAGAGGGAATAGACACAGCTTCTCTAAATCCGCTTGAGTGTAATAGTTCTTGCCATTGAGAAGTAGAAAGTAATGGGTAAGATGGTCGCAAGTCACGATCGCAGAATCTCCACCACCCTTCAGTTAACCCAAATATTAAATCTAACCAACGCTGACGGGTTGTTCCTTCCATCAGTATTAGCAATCCGCCTGGAACTAATAGTTGTAATATGTGCTTCAGTGATTGTTTTAAATCTGTAGTAGCGTGCAGTACATTTGCTGCCACAATTACATCATACTGATGAGCCGCAAATCCTTGATTTTCAGGCTCTTGTTCGATATCTAAAATCTGATATTGTATGTATGGATAATCACTAAAGTTTTGCCTAGCTTTACCCATAAAAACAGGGGATAAATCGGTAAATACATATTCTGTTTGTGCGGCTGGTAGGTGAGGTAGGATATGGGCTGTTGTTCCTCCAGTACCAGCACCAATTTCTAGGATTCGCACTTTACGACGCTTGGGCAAATTTTCCAAGGCAATGGCAATTGTGTTTTGCACCAGAGTATTCATGATCCGCGCTACAGGTGAATCTTGATACAGCTTGGTTAAACTTGTGGAATCACCGTTGGGAAATAATAACTGTAGCGGGTGGCGTTTTCCTTGCAACACCTGGGCTAGTTCTTGTCCGCAACGCTGTAGTAAAAATAACTCTGCTTCTAAAGCTGGATATTCCTGTAGAATAGCCTTTTCCTGTGGTTCTGGAATTGCGGGGATTTGTAAAACTTCCCACTGATCATTAACTTGGCGGAGGATTTTTTCTTCCTCCAATATCTCCAGCAAGCGACCTAGTAGCCGTCGGTGTTGGTTAACTATTCCTAACTGTTCAGCGATGAATGGGAAGGTAAATTTATTACCAAGGTGAAATTCCCAACCCATTTGTTGGAAAGCTTTGAGAACGTAGGTGAGGCTTAAAGCTTCTAGTTTAGGTAATGCTTGTTGATAAGCTGCTAAGTCTTGCTGGACAATTAATTGATGGAATTGGGGCGTGAGGCGATCGCTAATTTCTTTCGGGGTGGGTAAAGTAATTGTTTCTGTTTTTTCGACTGAGGTGGTAGATCGGGCGCATATATCCGCAGATTGAAGCAAAAAACCACCTTGCCGCAATTCCTCTACACTCTCCTTGACTGCTGCAATTAGATAATCGATATCTTTATCGCTATGTGCAGTGGACAGAAAACAGTTACGCCCTTCCCAAATATAGATACCTTTTTCTAGTAAATGATAAAACAGCAAGTCTATATTTTCTGTGGAAGCAAACCGAAACAGAGAGCCAAAATATACTAACTCCATTGGTACGTTCTCTGCTTGAAAGTAAGCATTCAGCGTTGCAGCTAACTTAGATGTACTATGGTTCAATTGCTGTTGAAGTTTAATACCTTCCTGCTTGAGATGTTGTAATACTGCCCGCGCCGCAGCCATCGCCATGTGGTTTTTGTTAAAGGTGCCAGCAAAAAAGGTCTTTTCCGCTTGGGGATAGGAAGCATCACTGTAATTCCACTGTCCGCCGTCGATGCCATTCATGTAAGTGGCCTTGCCAGCTATAACCCCCATTGGCTGACCACCGCCGATAATCTTGCCATAAATGACGAGATCTGCTTCAATGCCAGAATAGGCCTGAAAGCCGCCCGGATGAATGCGGAAACCTGTAATCACTTCATCGAAAATCAAAGCGATGCCTGCGGTTTGGGTTAATTGCCGTAACTGTTGTAAAAACTCTTGGGGCTGTAAATTAGGACGGCGACTTTGTACAGGTTCTACTAATACCGCCGCTAGTTCGTGGGCATGAGTTTGCAGAATCTCTAAAGATTGGGGATTGCCATAATCCAGTACCAGCACATCGGCAACGGCTTGTCCAGATATGCCATTTGCTATTGGTACAGTACTTTCACCATTGGCGGCTCTGGCTAAAACTCCATCGAAATGACCATGATAAGAACCAGTAAATAAAGCAATTTTATTTCTACTAGTCGCTGTGCGTGCTAGCCGTAGCGCCGTCATCACTGCCTCTGTACCTGAATTACAGAATGTAACTCGCTCTGTATTAGTTAGTTCACAGATTAATTCGGCTACTTCTGCGGCTAGATTGGATTGGGGGCCGAGTTGTATTCCTTGCTGGATTTGTGCTTCTAAGGCTTGAGTAATAAATAGTGCGTTATGACCAAATAGCAGCACTCCAAACCCCATTGTGATGTCGATATACTCGTTACCATCAAGATCCCAAAATTTGGAGCCTTTAGCTCGTTCGCCAATGATGGGATAAACTAATTCTTTGATAGAAGGGCGAAATCCGGCTACGGCTCTGCTATCGGCAAGAATGGAGCGGCTGGCTGCTGCTCGTTGTTTGGATGATTGCGTTTTTTTGGTATATCGGGCGATTAGGGTTTTTAGGTGGTGTTGTTGGTGGGGGTTTAGTTCTTTGACTTGAGTTTCTGCAACAGGTTTTTGATTTTTTTTCTCACGCAGAGACGCGGAGGCGCAGAGAGAAGGAGAATTAAGGGGAGATGGAGTTATTTTTTCTGATGATACTTTTGTTGTGGTTCCACGTAGGGTCTCTAGTTGTTGAAACATTAGTTGAGACATCACTTGCAGCTGCTGTGACATAATTCGCTCTAGTGCTGTCTCTGGTAAGGTTTCTGTAGGAGTTGAAGTCGGTGTACTATCAATTTTTGGCAGAGGTGTTTTAGGGATTGGTTGTTTGGGCTGCAAGTCAGGTGGTGTGTTGGCAGCTATGTAAGTTGCTAGTGCTTCAATGGTTCGATATTCTTCAAATAACTGGCTAATGGCAATTTTGATGCCATAGGTGTTTTCAATTTTGGCTACAGCATCAATTAGGATGAGCGAATCAGCGCCCATTTCTAGAAAGGGTGTATAAACATCTACTTTTTCAGGGGATATTTGCAGTAAATTTCCTACTAGAGAACGTAATGTTACCAAAATCTGCTGTGGCGGGTTGGCGGAATGATTGTGGTTGTTCTCCATCTGGGAATACTCCTGCTTTTGGCCTTTGCGGTTCGTTATTTCATCTGTATTTTGTGCAACGTCTGGTAGCTCACTAGTTGCTGATTTAAGCCAGTAACGTTGACGTTGGAAGGGATAGGTAGGAAGCGATCGCTTATTTCTGGAATAATCTTGCTCAAAGCCTTTCCAGTTGATATCTACTCCTTGCATGTACAGAACTGATAAGCTGGAAAGTAGCACCTGCCAATCCTCTTGCCCTTGAACTAGGGAAGAAAGCCAAGTAGCTGGAGTTTGCTGGCATTTTTGACCGATTCTTGAAAGGATGGACTTGGAACCGATTTCTAAAAATAAGTTATGCCCCTGTGCCAATAAAGTATTTATCCCTGCCATAAATCTGACTGGTTCTCTGGTATGGCGTCGCCAATAGTTGGCATCTGGGGTATATTTAGGGGGCAGGATTTCGCCTGTTAAGTTAGAAATTAGGGGCAAGTGTGGAGTTTGAAACTGCACTTGGCTAGCTAAAGTTTCAAAGGCATCCAGCATTGGTTCTATTAATGGCGAGTGGAAGGCGTGGGAGACTCGCAACTGTTGAGTTTTGATTCCTTCTGCTTCCAAAGCAGTAACCACTGACCGGACTGGCGATCGCTCACCGGAAATGACAATATTCTCAGGGCTGTTAATTGTGGCAATGGAAATTGTTTGAGAGTACGGTTGAATTGCCGCTTTTACTTTGCTTTCAGGTGCAAATACAGCGAACATTTCACCAGTTTGGGGTAAAGCTTGCATTAATTGAGCGCGCCCAGCAACTAGTTTCAAACCTTCTTCGAGGCTAAATACTCCCGCCACACAAGCAGCGACATACTCACCCAAACTATGACCAATCACAACTTGCGGCGTTATTCCCCAAGACTGCCATAATTCAGCAAGGGCATATTCTAGAGCAAATAAAGCGGGTTGGGTGTAGGCGGTTTGATCTAAAAGTGAACTTTCCCCCTCGCTGGGATACAAAACTTCTAGTAACGGCTGATCCAAATAAGGACGTAAAATTTTATCGCAGCGTTCGAGGGTTTTTCGGAAAGTGGGCTGGGTTTCATAAAGTTGACGACCCATGCCTACGTATTGAGAACCCTGACCTGTAAATAAGAAGGCTATTTTTGGAGGCTGGCGGTTAACAACCTTGCCACTCAATAGTCCAAATATTTCTTTGTTTGTAGTTAAATTACTGAGGCGATCTGCTTTAGCAGCAGCGCTTGCGCTATCGCCCAATTGTTGATGTGACTCAGCTACAATTGCCAACCGATGGGCAAAATGCGATCGCCCTGTATTGGCAGTAAAACAAATATCCGCAAGAGATATGTCAGAATTAGACGCGACAAAATCTGCGTAACGCTGCGCCAATTCCTTTAAACCCGTCTCATTCTTGGCTGATAAAGCCAGCAAATGCAAAGGTCGCTCAATTCTTCCTCCCCTGCTCCCCTGCTCCCCTGCTTTCTTGTGCTGCTTCCAGAATCACATGACAATTAGTGCCACCAAAGCTAAAACCACTCACTCCAGCTAAACGGCGCTCGCTAAATTTAGGCCAAGGTTGGCATTCTCTAGGAATAAAAAACGGTGTTTTATCTAAACCCAGATGGGGATTTAACTGCTGCAAGTGTAGGTGGGGGGGAATTTCCCCGTGTTGGAGCGATAACACCACCTTAATTAAACCTGCAATCCCGGCTGCTGGTTCTAAATGCCCAATGTTTGTTTTGACTGAGCCAATTCCACAGCGTTGTTCTGGGGAACGGCCGGCCATTAATACCGCCTTGATTGCTCTAATTTCAATGGGATCTCCTAGAGGTGTTCCAGTACCGTGGGCTTCTATATAGCTAATTTCGGCTGGTGCAACATCAGCATTTTTTAGAGCTTGGCGAATCACAGCCTGTTGCGCTTTCCCATTGGGTGCTGTAATGCCGTTGCTGAGTCCATCGTGATTAACTGCCGAACCTCTAATTACTGCTAGAATGCGATTGCTATCTTTGATTGCATCACTGAGGCGCTTGAGAATTAAAATACCGCAACCTTCACCCCGGACGTAACCATTAGCACTAGCATCAAAGGTTTTACATCGCCCATCAGGAGCCATCATTCGGGCTTGGGAGAAGGTAATTGTCATATCTGGGGTTAGCATCAGGCTCACGCCACCAGCAATGACTAAGTTAGATTCGCCACTCCGTAAACTCTGACAAGCAGAATGAACAGCAACAAGAGATGAAGAACAAGCTGTTTCTATGGCCATACTGGGGCCATGTAAATCCAATAAATAAGATAAGCGATTGGCAGCAACGCTGAGAGTTAGACCAGTACCATGATGACTATTGATGTTAGATAAATCACTACATAAAAGCCTGCCGTAGTCATAATTACCAATGCCAATGAAAACCCCGGTTTGGCTACCTGCTAAACTTTCTGGTGCGATCGCAGCATCTTCTAAAGCTTCCCAAGCTACCTCTAACACCAATCTGTGCTGGGGATCTATGCGTTCAGCTTCGCGGGGAGAAATTTCAAAGAAGGCGGGATCAAATTGATCTACCTGATCTAAGAAACCGCCCCAACGGGTATTCATTTTTCCTGGTGTAGTTGGATCTGGATCATAAAAAGCATCAACATCCCATCTGTCTTTTGGCACAGAGGCGATCGCATCGACTCCATTATGCAAAAGCTTCCAGAATGATTCGGGATTGTTAGCCTTGGGAAAACGGCAACCGATGCCTATAATCGCTATGGGTTCCACTTTAGACCTTTAGTTCTGAACTATCACAACATCAAGAGGGATGAATTTATTTCACGCAGAGGCGCAGAGACGCAGAGAGTAAGAGTTGAAGGCTTCCTTCTGCCATCTGACTTTTATTCAAGCCAAAACTTGTAATTCCTCCGCTATATGCTCAGATAAAGCTTCAATCGTCGGGTACTCATAAACTAACGTAGGCACAAGTTGATATCCTACCCAAGCTTCTAAATCCCCAATCAAAACAGTTCCTTCTGCCGATGACAAACCATAACGTTGAAAAGGAATTTTTAGCTCAATTTCATTTGGCTGCATTTCCAAAAGTTCAGATAAATAGGCGATTAACCAAGCTTGAATATCTGCCGCTTTTAACCGTTCCTGATTTACCGTTCCTATATTAGTTGTGCTAATTGAATCTTTAATATCTTTGCGTGGTAGAGTTGCTACTAATTGGTTATACCGCTTCATCGCTTCAGTAGAATTCATACCTTGATATTGATTCCAAGCTTGCCACTGAATGTATTTGCGGGGATGCAAAATTGGGTTGGGTTCTTGTTCTTGACAATCTCCTTCTAATGCCTGTTTTTCTAAACCGTAAATCTCTAGTTGTAGTTTACCCTCAGGGATATTTACGTGATGAAAACGTACTAAATTAGACATGAGTTGAAATTCTACTTCAGTTTCATCTAAATCATGCCCATCTCTAACTAGATTATGTTTATAATCATCGCGTCCTGAAACTAAAATACAAAAATGCCTTTTAATATTATGTGCATTTTCATCAATGAAATCGCCTTGCCAGCGATAGGGATAAACTTGAGTACTCGGACGCACGTAACGCCCAATAATTGCTAGACGACGACGATTTGAGCGATTGGGCAGCGAACAATGCATTGTACTTTCAGTGAAGATAATCGCTTGTCCAGCTTTGACTGGTACTGCTTCTACTTGCCAGTCATTTTCATCAAATTCATAAGAAAGGGAGTATTGCTGTTCTTTTTGCCAAACTGTTTTATGGGCGCTGATACCAGCAAACACACCTTCAGATGCCGGAACACTACCTTTTAAGATTTTAAATATTTGCTGATGTGAACCATTAGCAAAACGCATACAACCGTTTTCTAAATCTGCATCTTCAAGTGCCACCCATACGGTTAAATTTATTGGGTCTTCATCTTGAGAATACACTAAAGTTTTCTTTTCAAAATCAATGTCACTAGATGTATAAAATTCTTTTGCTTGATGCCATTTGATTTCTCCTTGTCCGGGCATTTTACAAAAGACATTAGTATACCAGAGTAATAAATTTTCTCCAGCAATTTGGTTTAATCTTTGAATTAATTGAGGATTTTTAAATAATTCTGCTATTGGTTGATGAAACAGATGATGATCGCGGGGTGTTTCTAAATTAAGCACATTATTATAAAAGGTGATAATTTCTTGATTATCTGCCTCTTTGATTTTGCGGCTATTAGTCTCTAGACATTGTTGGACGGCAGTAATTTCTGCTGCCGAAAAAATATCCACTGGGCCAACCCATCCTTTATCTTGGAAATGTTTAACCTGAGCTTGATTTAACATAAATTTATCTCTTTTTTATAATATTGCTGTTAATTTTTGGGTTTTTTCTGGAGTCAATAAATCTAGTGTGTGATGCAAAAATTTTTGGCGACAAGTCTGACGCTGAATCTTGCCACTAGATGTTTTAGG
The DNA here is from genome assembly GCF_963920855.1 of Nostoc sp. CCY0012. Lineage (NCBI taxonomy): Bacteria > Bacillati > Cyanobacteriota > Cyanophyceae > Nostocales > Nostocaceae > Nostoc > Nostoc sp. CCY0012. The sequence continues at coordinate 10,880 of NZ_CAWUDM010000059.1, forward strand.
AATAGTTCCGGTTTTTATTAAAACAACAGTATGAACTCTAATTTCATGTTCTACGGATACTGATTGGCGGATGTTACCGACAACTTCATCTATATTTAGCCGCCGCAGATAACTCCTTTCTATTTCTTGAACTACTACCAATTGTTGTTCACCCTTAAATTCCACTGCAAAAGCAGCCCCACAATTAGGACGCAATGCTGGATGACTTTTCTCTACGGTTAGTTCAATGTCTTGGGGATAATGATTACGTCCTTGAATGATGATGATATCTTTCAGTCGCCCTGTAACGAATAATTCGCCATCTTTAATAAAGCCTAAATCACCAGTACGCAGGAAATGTCTGGAAGTATCTCCTTTGAGGGTGGCTTGAAAAATTTGCTTTGTTTGTTCTGGGTTTTTCCAGTAACCTTGAGCAACGGTGGAACCTGATACCCAAATTTCCCCTACTTCCGAATCTTGGCATTGAGTGAAGGTTTCGGGATCAGCGATAGCGCAAGCGCTGCTGCTAAAGCAGATCGCAATTTGTGTATCAATCTCACTATATCCACATCCAACTAAGGTCTGTATATTCTCTTGGTCTGATGTCGCTTCTACTACCCGATTTTGTGCGAGTGCGTCTGCATCAACTTGCAAAAATACAGGGGTATCTTGTTGACGCACAGCCGCTACTTTCAAGGTAGCTTCAGCTAAACCATAACCGGGACAGAAGGCAGTTAAATCAAATCCACAGGGTTTAAAGGTTTCGGCAAAGCGTTGCAGCACATCTGCTCTGACTGGTTCGGCACCATTTAAAGCCATCCGCCAGCTACTCAGATTTAGGTTAGCTTTTTGCTCTGGTGTAATTTTACGTACACACAAATCGTAGGCGAAATTTGGAGCGCCTGTGTGAGTGCCTTTGTAGGTGGAAATTGCTTGCAACCATCGTGCTGGTTTATACAAAAAAGCCACAGGAGGCATCATGTAGCAAGAACATCCTTTATACAAGGGTTCGATGACTCCATAGATTAGCCCCATATCGTGAAAGGTTGGTAGCCAAGTGACAATGGTACTTTCGGCTGTGTGGTTCCATCCCAGATCGAGGTCTGCACAGTTGGATAGTAAATTGCTGTGACTTACCATCACGCCTTTGGGAGTACCTGTAGAACCGGAGGTGTACTGGAGTAATGCAAGGGTGTCAGGATGGATAATCGGTTGCTGCCATGATGATGCCATGTTTGCATTGATGCCATCGGTGGTTAGCCACTGCAACTGAGCTAAATCAGAAGTCTGCGCTAACCAATGCTGACTATTAGCCAAGACGGATGTAGTTGTGAGGGCAAAAGTCGCTTCTGCATCTTTGGCGATCGCCCACAGTCTAGATATTGATTGATTAGCGCGGGGAGGATAAACGGGAACAGCTACAACCCCAGCTAAGAGACATCCGAAAAAGGCAGCAATAAATTCTAAACCTGGTGGATATAGTAGTAAGGCACGTTGACCGATGGCGTTATGACTTTGAAGTTGAGCTGCGATCGCTCGTGCCAATCGTTCTAATTCCTGATAACTTAAAGCATCTGCCTCTATTTCTCCATCCTTAAGAAAGGTGTAAGCTTTCTTGTCAGGCTGATGCTGCGCTCTTTTTTTTAAAACATCTACTAGAGTAGAAAATTCCATGACATTATTGCCTTATTAACCTGCTAACTCCAGTAGAAAAGTTTTTCCCGATGCTTAGAAAAAGCCAGAAATCCGCCAACGGTAATGCGACGACGAGAACCTTCAACAGCAGAAACACGATGCAAAATTCTACCTGCATCAAACACCACTAGAGAACCAGCTTCAGGTCTGACATACATTTTGTCGTAGTCTTCCATAACTGAGGCGATCAGTTTACCGTTGACTAGACCATTTTTCCTAGTTCCGCCGTGTTCTTTATCCGGCCACTCTGTTTCTGACCACTCTAAATCATAGAGAACCAACTCGCCCCCAGCTTCAGCAGAACTGAGAACCACAAAATAGCTCAGATGATCATCTGGTTCGACTATGGTTTCCAAGTGACGATATCCAGGTGTGCAATGCAGAAACTGATTTTCAAAGTGCCAGCCCATATCTTGACCTGGCTCTAAAACTCGAATTGTAGTTGGAGTATAGGTGTAACCGTCGTTAGTCACAGGAAGTTCCACCGGACGACCGCCAGACATGGCGCTAAGAACTTCTGTTAGCCGAGTCTCAAAATCAATTCCTTGACTGAAGAGTTGGCGGCAATATTTACGAAAATCAACAGCTTCGTTGCAATATTGAGTTATATCGGCATCGCATACATATAATGCTGGGCCATAAATAAGAATATCGCCGAAAGGTGAGCCGGGAAATGGGCCTTTGCGCGTTAGTTGACTGACAACTTTGGATATATCTGCTTGGGAAAAGAAGTTCTTGACAACCACACCATGAATTTGGCGATCGCAAATATTTTTAATTCCCTCTGGATACTTACTAATTTCGCTAACATCCAACTCTAAAAAATTATATAGGGACTTAGCTACAGGTGACTGAATCATGATTTTCCCAAATACAAGTTTTGTGCCTCCTCTTGTAAGAGAACGCTTATGGTAGATACATCCCAGCTTATTTTTTGAACACCTGAGATGTATCAGATTTCAGATTAGAAATCTAGCAGTAAAATTTTAATTTTCACCAACTGCACTACCAATATGACAAGTGCTGCTACAATAGCTATCCATCATTGAAGCAAGCATTGGGTTGAGTTCATATTGGGTTTTCAGAGAATCGATATAGCTCTGCACATCCCCTTCCGAAACATCAAAGCCTTTATGTTTAGCAAATGCAGCAAGTTTTTGAACTGTACCTTGCACTTTGTCTTCTCCACTAACGTCTTTAAGTTCGCTGAAAGCTCTGGCTAAATCTTGACCACTTTGTGTTGTTGGTTGCATAGCCATCTGTGCATCTTCTGTGGCCATCATCTTCATAAACTCAGTAAATTTTGATATGGACATTTTGTTACTCCAATTTCATGACTGTTCGTAGTTTTGGCTTTTACCCAAATTTCCAAAAATTGCACAAATAAATCTGGCAGCTACCAGAAATTAATAGTTTTGGATTTTAGATAGATTAATTAGCCTTGCGGTTACATCTGTATCATGATTAACTTGTTTATATCAAGGACAGTTAAGACAGTTAAGCAATTTGTGGAAATTATTTACTGGACAGTTAAGACAGTTAAGACAGTTAAGAAGAAAAACAATTAAATATAAGTATAAAAGTTTATGATAGTAAATCAGCAGTAACACAAGATATTCTTAAATAATAATAAATAAATTTTTGCTTAAGTTAAGTGAGTTTAATTAAACGTAGGATGGGTGAGCGTAGCGTAACTCATGCTGGCCAAGGGTTAAATGCGGTATTAAAGGAATTTTACATCTTACAAATTATCAAGTAACGCACCATGCCCTATGATGAAGTGCGTTACGCTATCGCTAACACACCCTACGTATTTTTCCAAAAATCAAACTGGAATCCTATATATACAGAATAATCAAAAACTCCAGGGATGAGTTAAATGTCTTAACTGTCTTAACTGTCCAGTAAATAATTTCTTAACTGTCTTAACTGTCCTTGATATCAGCAAGGTAATCATGATAAAGATTTACTTTGAAAGCTAATTAAGATCATCCAAATTATAATAATTTATTAATATTTTTGTTTAATTGGCTACATAGGGTAATTAAGTGTAAAAAAATACAAGCTCTCATTTATAAACAATGACATACATTAAAAATGATTTGTGGCTGACAGTTGAAGCTAAATCCATCGACAATTATCCATACGGAGTTAACCAGATTTGCAAAGGTGAATTTGATGGAATGCTGATTAAGCAAGTCTTCACTCAAGAAGAAATGCTGAATGCTAAACATCAACTTAAAAATAGCAAAAAATTACGGAATCAGGTAAAATACGGTGAAACTTTTGGCACAGTCTTAGTAGAAAAAGTAAGTAATCCAGTCAAATACTTCCAAGATGTAGCAGTATATAGAACTGAATTAAACAAAATTTTTGCACCTGGTTATGAAACCAGAATTGAAACTTTATTAAGTAAAATCTCAGGGGGAAGAAAAGTAGAGATAGCCTCAGAAGATAATCAAACTTATGCACCAGCCCAAGTTAGATTTATGGAACCAAATAAGGGCGGACTTATCATTCATAAAGGTAGTCAAAATCTTCATCATCCACCATTTGATTACTTACGGCAAATAACTAGATTATATGAACATTTGAGTTATTTTTTAATAATTGATAAACCGGAAGAGGGGGGAGACTTAATAGTTTATGATTTGCCAGCAGAAGAAGCTAAAAAAGATTTGGATGATTTAGTTAAAAATTTAGCTTTTGAAAAGTGCGAAAAAAGATATATAAGCCCTGAAATTGGTGATATGGTACTTTTCCACGGTGGCCCGATATGGCATAAAGTGGCCGATATCAAAGGTCAAAATAGTCGCATTAGTATAGGTGGATTTGTTGCTTTATCTCAAGATGAAGAAAAAATATTTTATTGGAGTTAACTAAAGCTGGAAAGTTTGTGTCTACAATGATTTGTAGATTTTAGGCGATCGCCTACGGTGGACGGAACGCCATCGCACTTAGCAGAGAACATCAGCTAAAGTACAGACAAAAAAAAGCAATATGAATAGAAACCCTACTCAAGTGGAAATAACGATTAACAATTGGTTGACTTTTGATGCTGAGTCAACTAAAAATTATCCCGATGGTATTAATGAAATTTATCAAGGAAAAATCGATGGAATACTGCTAAAAGAGATTTTTTCTCAAGCAGAAATGTTAGCAGTAACCCATAAACTGGAAAACAAAAATTATCAATTAAAAACTGTAGGATATGGTACAACACTTGGCTATGTTCTAGCAGCAGCCAGCGGTAAGATTGATAAATATTTAAGAACAGCAGCTAACTTCAGGTCTGAGTTAAAGAGACTTTTTAACACAAATTTTGAAGCGAGAGTTGAAGCAACTTTAAGTCAAATGTCAGGTGGGAGAAAAATTGAATTAGCTAGAGAAGATGACGAGCGAATTTACACACCAGCTACATTCAGATTTTTACATCCAAATCGTGGGGGAATTGGTTTACATAGAGACAATGAATTTCTGGTACAGCCATCCTATGAATACTTGAATAAAGTTGCTAAGATGGTAAATTCTCTCAGCTATTTTATTATTGTAGATACGCCAGAACAAGGTGGAGATTTAGTGCTTTATGATGTGCCACTAGAGCAGTCTGAGACTCGAATTAAGGATTTAGATTTAGAAAAATGTCCGAAAAGAATTATAAACACAAACATCGGTGATATGATTCTTTTTCGAGGAGGAAATATCTTGCATCAAGTGACACCAGATGTGGAAGGGCAAAAAACAAGAATTACCATCGGGGGATTTTTAGCTATCTCTAAAGATGATCAAAAAATCTTCTACTGGAGTTGATAAAAGATAGAAAATTTATATACCTAATAAAAAATATTGCGGCTAAAAATAACCAACAAGAGGTAAATAATAAAACGAGATGAATACAAAAACTGCAAAATTAGAATTAATAACAAAAAAATGGCTAACTTTTGATTCTGAATTAGCCAGTGATTATCCAGATGGTATTAATAAAGTTTATCAAGGTGAAATTGATGGAATGCTCCTGAAAGGAGTTTTTTCTAAAGCAGAAATGTTAGAAGTAAAGCAGAAACTTGAAAACGAAAAAGATGAACTAGAGACCGTAAGATACGGTACAACACTTGGCTGTGTTTTAATGGCAGCAGGTAGTGATCTAGAAAGATATTTCCTAAGTGCAGATAGCTTTAGAAGCAAGTTAAATAAACTTTTTAACACCAGCTTTGAAGCCAGAGTTGAAGGAATTTTAAATAAAATGTCAGGAGGAAGAAAAGTTGAGGTAGCTAGGGAAAATGACGAGCGGCTTTATACTCCAGCTACCGTGAGATTTGTCTATCCAAATCGAGGAGGAATGACTGCCCATAAAAATAATGATTTTCTGGATAAGCCGTACTATAATCATTTGAATAAAATTGCGAAAATGCTCAATGCTCTTAGCTATTTTATAGTTATCGAAAAAGCAGAAGTAGGCGGAGATTTGCTGCTTTATGATTTGTCGGAAAATCAATCTATGACTTTCACTAAAGATTTAGATTTAGAAAGTTATTCAAAAACATATATTACCCCTGATGTCGGAGATATGATTGTTTTTCATGGTGGAAATATAGTCCATCAAATCACTGATGTTAAGGGTGATACAACAAGAATTACTATTGGCGGCTTTTTGGCAATGTCTAAAGATGAGCAAAAATTCCTCTATTGGAGTTAACTAGTTCTGCTGTGAATTGAACAAGGTGTAGGTAATGCCAATTAAAAATATCTCCTGCGGAGAAGCTACAAAGATATGAATTTGTTTCACGCAAAGTCGCAAAGTTACAAAGAAAAAAGGTTATTTAGGCATTTCATATTCCAATTCAGCAATGCCTTTTTTACAAATTGGTATAAGTAAAAGTAAATGATTGAGTTTTTTCGACTTTCAACTCAGCAAAAATATCTTTGGTTGTTGCAACAAGGTGAACTATTCTCACCTTACCGGACTCAAGGCGCTGTTTTTATTGAGGGAATCCTCAATATTGAGACTTTAGAAATGGCGTTAAATACTGTCATTCATCGCCATGAGATTTTGCGTACCACATTCAAAAGCTCACCCGATGAAATTATCCCTTTTCAAGTCATAAACGACAGTAAAGTACTACCAATTTCTCACCAAGATTTGAGTACTTTAACTCCATCAGAACAGGAAGCTGAAATTGCAGCAATTTGGCAAAAGTTCAGTCAATTGCGTGTTGATTTTACACAAGCTCCAAATTTGGATGTATTGCTGATTATTTTGTCGCCGCAAAAGCATTTCTTGATACTCAGTTTACCGTCTCTGTATGCAGATAGTGTAACGCTGAAGAACTTGGTACATGAAATTAGTTATTACTATCATGGTTTACCAAAAGAACAACTTCAGCAAGAACCAATGCAATATGCTGATTATTCTGAATGGCAACATGAATTATTGACAGCAGAGGATACGAAATTAGGGCGAGATTATTGGAGAAAGCAGGATATTTCTTCTATTTTTCATTTGAAATTACCAGGAGAGAATCAATCAGTTAAATCTAGAAAATTTCAACCAAAATCATTTGCCATCACTATTGATGCATATACAGTTGCGAAGTTAGAAACACTTGCGCGGCAATATGAAACTTCAAGATCAGTATTCCTGCAAACTATCTGGCACATTTGGCTGTGGCGATTAACAGGACAATCAAACATGATTGTCGGCACAGCGTACGATGGACGACAATATGAAGAACTACAGCAATCATTAGGATTATTTACCAGATATTTACCAATTTATTCTCATTTAGCAGCAAATTTACAATTTTTAGAAGTTTTACAGCATATTCATGAATCTGCAACCAAGCAATATAAGTGGCAGAATTATTTTAGTTGGGATGAAGTAGGTTTATTAAATAGTACTGGTGAAAATATATCTTACTTTCCCATAAGTTTTGATTTTGCAGAGGAAGCAGATAAGTATTTTTCAGATAATATCGTTTTTTGTATTTATAAGCAGTTTAGTTATATTAATAAATTTAAATTAAATCTTTGTTGTTTACTTAAAAAAAATAACGAATTAATTATAGAATTTTGCTACGACTCCAGTTTATTGAAAGCAGAAGATATAAAACGCTGGTCAGGACAATTTCAGATATTATTAGAAAGTGCTATTGAAAATCCGTATTGTGCAATCAGTAAGTTAAAAATCCTGAGTGACATAGAGCGACAACAACTATTATTTCAGTTCAACAATACAAAAACTAATTACTCCAATATTCAATGCATACATCAACTGTTTGAAAAACAAGTTCAAAGCACTCCAGATAATGTTGCTGTTGTATTTGAGAACCAGAAATTAACTTTTGCTCAACTCAACGATCGCGCTAATCAATTGGCACGTTATTTACAAGATTTGGGCGTAGGGCCAGAAGTGTTGGTGGCAATTTGTTTAGAGCGTTCCCTAGAAATAGTCATCTCTTTATTAGCTATCCTCAAAGCAGGTGGGGCATATATACCACTTGATCCCCAACTACCAAAGGAACGCCAATCCTTCATTTTAGAAGATACCCAAGCAACAGTAGTGCTGACTAATGCTGAATTAGCTGGGAATCGCCCTCAATACAAAGCGCGTGTGGTTTCCCTAGATGCAGATTGGGATGTCATCACCCAAAAAAGTAATGAAAACTTGGTTAGTGAAGTCAGCCCAAAAAATTTAATTTATGTACTCTACACCTCTGGCTCTACAGGTAAGCCTAAAGGAGTTGCAGTTGAGCATCAGCAAATGTTCAACTATCTCAATGGGATTCTAGAGCGACTAGACATCTCCAAAAATCCCAGCTATGCCTTAATTTCTAGTTTTGCCGCAGATTTAGGCAATACAGTTATATTTCCTGCTTTATGTACAGGTGGCTGTCTGCATATAATTTCCTCAGAACGAGTATCTGATGCAGATGCGATCGCCGATTATTTTCGTGACCACGGCGGTATCGATTTTATCAAAATTGTTCCTACCCACCTGCAAGCTTTACTAAATTCCTGCCAAAATCCTGCCCAAATTTTACCCCGTCGCTGCTTAATCCTGGGCGGTGAAAGCTGTAGTTGGGATTTAGTTGAGAAAGTGCAAGCTTTAGCTCCTGACTGTAGCATCCTTAATCACTATGGCCCTACAGAAGCGACTGTGGGAGTGCTGACTTATCAAGTAGAAAACGCTCAAAGGGATGATTCAGCTACCGTTATCCTCGGACGACCTTTGGCAAATACCCAAATCTTTCTGTTAGATGAGCATCTGCAACCCGTTCCCATTGGTGTACCTGGAGAATTGTATATTGGTGGTGCTAATTTAGCGCGGGGATACTTTAACCGCCCAGATTTGACGAAGGAGAAATTTATACCAAATCCTTTTAAGAAAGCAGAAGAAAGTCGCCTTTACAAAACCGGAGATTTAGCACGTTATCTCAGTCATGGAAATATAGAGTTCCTGGGACGGATTGACCATCAAGTGAAAATTCGCGGCTTCCGCATTGAGTTAGGGGAAATAGAGACAGCACTACGACAACACCCAGCAGTCAGAGAAACTGTAGCGATCGCCCTCGATGATGAACGAGGTGAAAAGCGCCTAGTTGCATACATCGTCCCTGATCCAGAGCCAGCATTGACAATTAATGAACTCCGCAGCTTTTTGCAGAATAAACTACCTGACTATATGCTGCCTTCTAGTTTTGTCATGCTGGACGCTTTGCCACTCATGCTGAACGGTAAGCTGGATCGTCGCGCCCTCCCAGCACCAGACTGGACACGCCCCGAATTAGAAGCATCCTTCATTGCACCTCGAACTTTAGAAGAACAACTATTAGCTGATATCTGGGCGGAAGTTTTGGGTGTCGAGCGAGTGGGAGTACAAGATAACTTCTTTGAGTTGGGCGGAGACTCCATTCTCAGCATTCAGATTGTCTCCAGAGCCAAGGAAGTAGGGCTTTGTCTGACCCCGATGCAGCTATTTCACCATCACACGATCGCTCAGTTGACGGCAGTAGCAACTAAGACACCTAAACTTCAAATAGAGCAGAATTTGGTAACTGGTGAAGTGCCTCTGACACCCATTCAGCATTGGTTCTTCGAGCAAAATTTGCCTGAACTGCATCATTGGAATATGTCGATGTTGCTGGAAACTCCACCAAATGTAAACCCCAACTGGTTGGAGCAAGTTATACAACACTTAATCCAACATCACGATGCCTTGCGTCTACGGTTTGCGCGAGTAGGGGCAGGTTGGCAGCAAATTCACGCCAATGATGGCAGCGTATCACTGTCCCACATAGATTTATCAAATCTCCCAGTACCAGAGCAAGCCAAGGCTATGGAGGCAGAAGTTTCCCCGATGCAGACAAAGTTGAATTTGTCAACCACCTTGATGCAAATGGCTTTGTTTAATCTTGGTGCTAATCAACCAGGGCGTTTAGCGATGATCATTCACCATCTCGTCATGGATGGGATTTCTTGGCGCATTTGGTTAGAGGATTTCCACAAAGCTTATCAACAGTTGAGTCAGGGTGCAGCTATCCAACTTCCCGCCAAAACGACTTCTTTCCAGCATTGGGCAGAACGTTTGAAAGTGTATGCTCAGTCTACAGAACTTCAGCAAGAATTAGATTATTGGCTCAAAAGTAGTTTGCGTCCAGTCTCCCCCTTACCCAGAGATAATTCTGGACAGCCTAACACCGTTGCTTCTGCCGGTACCGTCTCAGTCTCCCTGAGTGTGGCTGATACCCAAGCTTTGTTGCAAGAAGTTCCCACCATCTATAAAACCCAAATTAACGATTTATTATTAACAGCTTTAGGATTAACTTTTAGACAGTGGACTGGAGAAAACACTTTACTGGTGGAGTTAGAAGGACACGGGCGGGAGGCACTTTTTGATGATATTGATGTGTCACGCACCATCGGCTGGTTTACCACTCATTTCCCCGTTTTGCTGGACTTATCCCCAGAAGTAGAAACTAGTGTTGAGAATGGCAACAAATCTCAGGCTATTGGCTGGGTTGTGAAATCGGTGAAAGAACAACTGCGCCGGATTCCTCACCGGGGTATTGGCTATGGTTTGCTACGCTATCTCAGTCATCACCCAGAAATTACTAAACAACTCCAAGCTTTTCCAGAAGCTGAGGTGAGCTTTAATTATCTGGGACGGTTTGACGGGGTGCTACCACAATCCACACCATTCCGTATAGTCCAAGAGTCTATGGAATCTGAGCGGAGTCTGCAAGGAAAGCGATCGCATTTAATCGCCATTGATGCGATCGTTCTCGACGGCAAACTACAACTCAATTGGACTTATAGCGAAAATGTACACAGGCAATGGACAATTGAGAACTTGGCAGAGAGTTTTTTAGCCGCACTCCAAGAAATCATCCGCCATTGCTTAGGTGCGCGTGGAGGTTACACACCCTCTGATTTTCCCTTAGCTACGTTGAATCAGTCACAACTAGATCAACTCAGCAACAAATTTACTATTGAGGATATTTACTACCTATCACCTCTGCAACAAGGCTTACTCTTCCATAGCTTGTATGCCCCAAATTCTAGAATGTACTTCCAGCAAAAGATTTTTACCTTGCAGGGGAAATTACATATTCAGGCTTTTCAGCAAGCATGGCAACAGGTAGTAAATCGACATCCCAGTTTACGAACCATCTTTATTTGGGAAGACTTAGCAGAACAGCTTCAAGTTGTACTACAGCAGACAGAGATATCCTGGCAGATCCAAAACTGGTGTCAGGTGTCTTCTTGGGAACAAGAACAACTATTGTCAGCTTATCTCCAGGCAGATTTGCAACAAGGTTTTTCCCTGAATGAAACGCCGCCAATGCGATTGGCGCTGATCCAAACTGCTACAGATACTTATCAATTCATCTGGACTCATCATCATTTAATACTAGATGGTTGGTGCAATTCTATTATTCTCAAAGAGGTTTTCAGCTTTTACGAAGCTTTATGTCAAAGCCATAATTTAGACCTCAAAGATAGCAGTCCTTATCGAAACTATATTAGCTGGTTGCAAAAGCAAGACTGGCGCGAGGCGGAAAGTTTCTGGCGACGGTTGCTGAGGGGGCTACATTCTCCAACTCAGTTGGGGGTAGAGTCAGGTAGTTTGCCTAACCATGAGCAGGGATATAGTCAGGAGCAAATTTATCTTTCAACTGAGGTGACATCAACCCTACAATCCTTTGCTAGACAGCATCATTTGACACTCAACATATTAATTCAAGGCGCTTGGGCTTTATTGTTGAGTCGATACAGTGGTGAAGAAGACGTAGTATTTGGGATTACTGTCTCTGGTCGTCCAGCAGAATTGCCAGGAGTTGAGGCGATGGTGGGACTATTAATCAATACCTTACCAATGCGGGTGCAACTTTCGCCCCATGTTTCCCTACTTTCTTGGTTGCAGCAGTTACAACGGCAACAAACACAGATGCTTCAATATCAGCATACCTCATTAGTACAGATTCAAGAATGGAGTGAGATACCCAGAGGAACACCCTTATTTGATAGCTTTATCACCTTTGAAAATTACCCGATTGATGTTTCCTTAAAAGAGCAAAGCGGTAGATTAAAAATGCTCGATGTGCGTTTCTTTTTTGAAACCAACTATCCACTGAGCATAACAGTAGAACCCGGTTCAGAACTGTTAATAAGAATTGATTATTTCCCCAGCCGATTTAATGCTGAAACTATTTGCCGGATATTAAAACAGCTTCAGTCTGTACTGCAAAGGATTCCAGTCAATGCAACCTATCCTCTATCACATATTTCCCTAATTACTGAAACTACGGCAGTAGAAAGTCAAATACTCGTTAATAGTTTCAATATTGAACTGGAGTAAAATAACATATTATGTGTGGAATTTCTGGATATTTTGATATTTCTAAAGAGCGCATTCCAGAAAAAAAAATCCTGGAAAATATGGCTGACACGTTAATTCATCGAGGCCCAGATTCATCGGGATATTTGATTAAAGAAAATTTAGGTTTAGGCTTTCGTAGATTAAGCTTAATTGATTTGGCAGGTGGTAATCAACCGCTATATAACGAAGATAAAACAATTGTTTTGATATGTAATGGGGAAATATTTAACTATCTAGAATTAAAAGATAAATTAATCAAAAAAGGTCATAAATTCCGCACCAAGACAGATGTAGAAGTTTTGATTCACCTTTATGAAGAATATGGGCTAGATTTTGTAAATCAACTCAATGGTCAATTTGCTTTTGCTCTTTATGATTATCAAGAACAACAACTAATTTTAGCTAGGGATCAAATGGGAATTTGTCCACTGTTTTATACAATTGTGGATAAATTTTTAATTTTTGGCTCAGAAATCAAAGCAATTTTAGCCCATCCGTTAGTTAAGCGTGAAGTTGACTTAGTGGGTTTAGATCAAATCCTCACATTTCCCGGATTAATAAGTCCGAGGACTATGTTTAAAGATATAAACAGTTTAAAAAGTGGTCATTATCTTCTGCTTAAAGATTCTCAAATAAAAGTTACAGAATATTGGGATCTAGATTATCCGCAACTTAATGAAACTGCTTCTACCCAACCAGAAAGTTATTATACAGAAAAATTACAAGAGCTTTTGATCCAATCGGTGAAGTATCGGTTACACGCTGATGTTCCTGTGGGGGTTTATGTTAGTGGTGGTTTAGATTCTTCATTAATTGCGGCTATAGTCAATAAAATACGCCCAGAAATTGATACACATTCTTTCTCAATTGGCTTTACAGATAAAGATATATGTGAGTCAAAATATCGAAAAATTCTCCTCAAACAACTTAATTTTTTGCATCATGATACTTTGTTTGATTGGCATCAAATTAGTGATAGCTTAGTCAAAGCAATTTATCATTCTGAATGTCCGCTCAAAGAAACCTATAATACAGCTTCTTTAGCTCTTTCTAATTGTGCCAGAAATAATCGTATTAAAGCTGTCTTAACAGGAGAAGGAGCCGACGAACTATTTGCAGGTTATGTCGGCTATCGTTTGGAACAATTACGAAATAATCAAAGAGATTATAGTTTAGAATCTGTATTAGAAGATGAGTTACGGCTTCAGGTATGGGGAGATGAAAATATTTTTTATGAAAGAGATTTATATTCTTACCGAGAAACGAAATTAGCATTATATTCTTTGGAACTTAATGATAAATTTAGCGAATTTGACTGTCTTAACTTTGAATTAGTTAACAAAGACAAACTACGAAATCGACATTTTATTCATCAAAGGTCTTATCTAGATTTTAAATTAAGGTTATCAGACCACTTGGTTGCTGATCATGGCGATCGCATGGCTTTAGCTAACTCGGTGGAAGCACGATATCCATTTTTAGATATTAATCTCGTTGAATTTACCAAAGAAATACCGCCACATTTAAAACTCAATAATTTACAAGAAAAATATATTCTTAAACAATCAGCAAAAGACTTTCTTCCCCAAGAAATTATTGAACGCGAAAAATTTGCTTTTCATGCACCAGGAAGCCCCAATTTATTAAAACAAAATATCGAATATATCAATGATATCTTGTCAAGCGATTTAATTAAAAAGCAAGGTTATTTTAACCCAGTGACTATAAATAATCTCAAAAACCGATATCTACAAGATGACTTTCACCTCAATCTTCCCTTTGACATGGACTTGTTAATCATACCCCTAACTTTCGGGATATTTTTGCAAGAATTTAAAATGCCTGACATTAACTAATGGTATTCAATTTATTTAAACATATAAGGAAGGTATACTAGCAAAATGAAAAATAATCACAAGAGGGAAATGTTAGGTGTTCTAGGTGGTATGGGGCCTTTAGCATCAGCTGAATTTTTAAAGACAATTTATGAATATAATATTTTAGGTCAACGCGAACAACAATCGCCTAAAGTTATTGTTTATTCTGACCCTACATTTCCTGACCGCACAGAAGCTTTGCTGAAGGGAGACTATGAAATTTTACTTAATAATTTAATAGAAGCCTTATATCAATTGTGCGAATTAGATGTTTCAAAAATTGTCATTTGTTGCATAACATCTCATTACTTACTCCCTAAACTACCTTACGAATTAAGAGATAAAGTTATTTCTTTAGTAGATATCATTTTTAAAAAAATTTTAGAACGAAAACAAAAGCATCTATTAATTTGCTCAACTGGAACACAACAACTAGGAATATTTCAAAAACATATTCTCTGGGAGTTTGCTCAAGATTATATTATCTTACCTAATGCAAATGACCAAAACTTAATTCATAAAATGATTTATTATCTAAAAATTAATGGGGAATATCAAAAGTGCATTCCCATTTTAGATACTTTAAAAACCAAGTATAATGTTCAAAAAATGATTGCGGGTTGCACTGAAATTCATTTATTAAACAAAACTTTTAAAAAAATTCCCAATAAGCAAGAAGAAAATATTTTTTTAGATCCGTTGATGATTATCGCTGAAGAATTATGGAGTATGTCACTTCTCCAGGAGTATACTAATTTACCAAATACAATTGCTGCTTTTAAATTTTTCTCGCAAATATTTTCACCAGAGTTAAATGTCCCCCAAACAGTAGGTAAATATAATTAAAAATCTTATGAATTATCAAATTTATATCCAAGATTGGTTTAGTCAAACTGCTGAAAAACATAGCAACAATATTGCTGTTGATTGCGGCGAACAAAAATTCACATACAGCGAAATTGAAACTCAGTCCAATAAATTAGCAAATTTTCTCATTGAACATGGTGCTAGTAAAGGCTCGATGGTGGCGATTTTAGCGCAAGATTCTGTGAAATTTATTATTGCAATTATCGGTATTTTAAAAGCAGGCTGTGTCTTTATACCGCTAGTTACTGATTTACCTGAACACCGAATTAATACTATACTTTCCGAAGCGACTCCACAATGGTTGATTGTTGATGCAACAGGATTTGCGAAAATTAGTAATGGTAGAATAGCAGAGTTTTTACAGTCGCAAGTTATTTGTCTGGATGAAAATGCAATTTTTGATAATTATCCAAAATATAATCAGGTAAATAAGCCGAATATTCAAGTAGAACCAGACGATATGTGTTATTTATACTTTACCTCTGGTTCGACGGGAAAGCCAAAAGGAATAGCAGGCTGTCTCAAGGCTATTTCTCATTTTATTAACTGGGAAATTACCACATTAGGTATTACAGAAGGCACTAGAGTTAGTCAATTAATAACTCCTACCTTTGATGCTTTTTTACGAGATATTTTTGTGCCTTTATGTTCTGGGGGAGTAGTTTGTATACCGAAAGAAATTGATACTATTCTTGATGCCAGAAAGTTAATTAAGTGGATAGATAAACAGCAAATTAATCTTATTCATTGTGTGCCTTCTTTATTTGGTTCTATCTTGAATGAAGATTTACATCCAAAAAGATTTTCATCTTTACAGTATATTCTTTTATCTGGAGAACCCCTGCTACCTGCGGATGTTAGCCGATGGACAGAAGTTTATGGTGAGAGGATTCAGTTAGTTAATCTTTACGGTGCTTCGGAAACGACAATGACGAAGTTCTTTTATTTCGTCAAACCTACTGATAGTCAACGGCGATTTATTCCCATTGGCAAACCAATGGAGGGAGCGGCGGCTTTAGTAGTTGATGAACGAGGAAAAGTTTGTCCTCCGGGAATGGTAGGTGAAATTTATATTCGGACTCCCTATCGCACCTTGGGATATTATCAGCTACCTGAGTTAACTAATAAAGTTTTTATTCCCAACCCTTTTAGTAATAATCCCGATGATATTGTTTATAAAACAGGTGATTTAGGTCGAATTTTAGAAGATGGAAATTTTGAATGTTTGGGTCGTCGAGATGGACAAGTAAAAATTAGAGGCGTCAGAATAGAATTAGGGGAAATTGAAAATCAGCTGCGGTTACATTCATTAATTAACGATGTAGTTGTTGTAGATCGGGAAGACTCAAACGGTAATAAATATTTGTGTGCTTATGTGGTGCTGAAAGAAGAAGTTGAATCAGGTAAATTGAGAGATTTTTTATTAGCATCTCTACCCGAATCGATGATACCTTCGGTATTTGTATTCATGGAAGCTTTACCGAGAACCATCAGCGGTAAAGTTGATAGGCGATCGCTTCCTGCACCCAACCGCCAAAACCGAACTTTTGTACCACCCCGCACACCCATCGAAATGCAATTGGCGCAAATTTGGGGACAAGTCCTGAATCTTGATCGCGTAGGATTAAACGACAACTTTTTTGAACTAGGCGGACATTCCCTCAACGCTACTCAGCTTGTATCTCGCATAGGCAAAGCCTTTCAAGTAGAATTGCCTTTGCGATCGCTCTTTGATGCACCCACATTAGCCACCCAAGCCGAAAGCATCGAAACTCTGCGTTGGGCAAAACAAAGACCCCTCGTTTCGCAATTTCAGGTTGACGGCGCATTGGAGGAGGGAGAATTATGACCACCATCCAGTTTTTGTCTGATCTGCGTCATCTGAATATCAATCTTTGGGTGGAAGATAATCGCCTCCGTTATAGCGCCCCCCAAGGAACCCTCACACCTGCTCTCAAAGCCGAGTTATCAGAGCGAAAAGCAGAAATCCTCAACTTTCTGGTTCCTGCAACTTCTCAACCATTACTACCCACCTCACGGGATGCTAAACTTCCTCTTTCCTTTGCTCAACAACGGTTGTGGTTTCTCGACCAGTTGCACCCTCACAACCCCGCATACAATATTTGCGGATCTGTGGAAATCCAGGGATTACTCAACATCTCAGCACTAGAGCAAAGCCTCAACGAAATTATTCATCGTCACGAAATCTGCCGCACCAACTTTCAGGTAGTAGATGGAGAGCCGATACAAGTTATTGCTCTCAACTTCACCTTCAGGCTGAATCAGGTGGATCTTAGCTATCTGCCAAAAGAACATCAGCAAGCAGAAGTGACGCGACTAGCAACCAAAGAAGCACAACAACCCTTTGATTTATCTACAGGGCCTTTGTTGCGGGCAACTCTGCTGCAATTAGATGAAGTGCATTATGTATTAATTTTGACAGTTCATCACATTATCTTTGATGCTTGGTCTATGGGTGTGCTGATTGAAGAATTAGGCGCACTTTATGAAGCCAACTCTTGTGGTATCAAGCATACACTTCCTGAATTACCCATCCAGTATGTAGACTTTGCAATTTGGCAGCGACAGTGGTTACAAGGTGAAGTGCTAACAACCCAGCTGAATTACTGGAAACAGAAACTAGCTGGTGACTTGCCGTTATTACAGTTACCTAGCGACTTTCCACGTCCATCATTGCCAAATTTCCCAGGAGCAAAGCAACAGCTAACACTCTCCAAAAGTCTCACAGAGGCGCTGAAGAAATTGAGCCAGCAGCAAGGGATAACTCTATTTATGTTACTGCTGGCAGCATTTAAAACCTTACTTTACCGCTACACAGGTCAAGAAGATTTACTAGTAGGTACAGCTACAGCAGGGCGCAACCAACCGGAAACAGAAACATTAATTGGTTGTTTTGTCAATACCTTGGTACTGCGAACAGACCTTTCTGGCAACCCAACTTTTTTGACATTGCTAGAACAAGTGCGAGAAGTGGCGCTAGAAGCATACAATTACCAAGACTTGCCCTTTGAGAAGTTGGTGGAAGAACTACAGCCAGAACGCCACCTGACTCACTCGCCACTATTTCAAGTCGGGTTTGCTTTCTATAATGCGCCCAGAACAAAATTGAGGCTTTCTAATTTAACCTTAAGTTCTCAGCCGATAGATAACGGCACAGCCAAATTAGATTTAACCTTGTCATTTAAAGAAAGCGAAGAGAGATTGACGGGGTGTCTGGAGTATAAAAAAGACCTGTTTGATGACGCTACAATTACCCGGATGTTGTCTCATTTGCAAACTTTGTTAGAAGGCATTGTTGCCAACCCGCAACAGCGATTGGATGAGTTGCCTTTATTAACAGCAGCCGAACGTCATCAATTACTATCCGAATGGAACGATACTCAAACAGATTATCCTGCTGATGTCTGCGTTCATCAGTTATTTGAGGCTCAAGTTGAGCGCACCCCAGAAGCGATAGCGTTAATTTTCAACGACTCTACAATTACCTATCAAGAATTAAACGCCCAAGCCAATCAACTAGCCAACTATCTACGGGCGATAGCGCAAGCGCTGCTGCTAAAGCAGATCGCTATCAAACCAGAGATGCGGGTAGGAGTTTGCATAGAAAGGTCGCCCAAAACAATTGTCAGCATTTTAGCCATTCTCAAAGCCGGCGGTGTTTACGTACCCCTAGACCCTGGCTATCCTCAAGAACGTTTAACTTTCATGATGGAAGATGCCAGATTGTCGGTGTTGCTCACTCAACAATCATTGAACATTCAACCAGGAGAAAGAACAACTGTAGTTAACTTAGATCAAGAATGGGAAAATATTGCCCAACACAGCGATACTAACCCGACGCAAGTTGTCACACCTGATAACTTAGCCTACATAATTTATACATCTGGTTCTACAGGTAAGCCCAAAGGAGTGCTTTTAGAACACAGAGGACTATGCAACCTAGCTACAGCACAAATTCAAGCTTTCAAAGTTGAACCTCATAGCCGTGTCCTTCAGTTTGCTTCCCTCAGCTTTGATGCTTCTATCAGTGAAATTTTCATGACTTTAGTAGCAGGAGCGACATTATGTTTAGCAAACACTGATGATTTACTACCTGGTACAAACTTATGGCGGTTATTGCGCGATCGCGCCATCACAACGCTCACATTACCACCATCTGTCCTAGCAGTACTACCTGCTGAAGAATTGCCAGATTTACAGACAATCATCGTTGCTGGGGAAGCTTGTTCTGCTGATTTAGTCGCGCGTTGGGCTACTGGTCGTCGCTTCTTTAATGCCTACGGGCCGACCGAAACAACCGTCTGTGCCACCATTGGCGAATGCAGCGATACCCAAAATCAGCCGTCTATCGGTCGTGCGATCGCTAATACCCAAGTTTATATTCTAGATCGTCATCTCCAACCCGTTCCCATCGGCGTACCAGGAGAACTATATATAGGTGGTATTGGACTTGCCCGTGGCTACCTTAACCGTCCAGACTTGACCGAGGAGAAATTTATTCCCAATCCGTTTACTCAGGACTCACAGGAGCGTTTATATAAAACTGGCGACTTGGCTCGTTATTTGCCAGATGGCAATATTGAGTTTCTTGGTCGCATTGACCATCAGGTAAAAATTCGTGGTTTCCGCATCGAACTAGGGGAAATCGAAACGATACTGCGCCAGCATCCAGATATTCTAACCTGCGTTGTCACAGCCTACGAAGATAATTCTAATAAGCGTTTAGTAGCTTATATCGTTCCTCGAAATAACATCACAATTAATCAGCAACAACTAAAGGACTATCTCAAAAAACACTTGCCAGATTACATGGTGCCTTCCGCACTGATGATCCTAGAAACTCTACCTCTGACACCCAACGGTAAGGTAGACCGCAAAGCACTTCCTACCCCCGACAGAAGTCTTAAACCAGAAAATTTTGTTACTCCCCGCGATAGCTTAGAACTAGAACTAGCGCAGATTTGGGAAGAAGTTCTAAACCTTCGTCCTATTGGTGTGACAGACAACTTCTTTGACATTGGTGGTCACTCCCTACTAGCAGTGCGTCTCATGGCTTTGATTCAGCAGCAGTTCCGGCGGGAATTACCCCTATCAACTCTTTTCCAAGGTGGGACAATTGAAAAACTAGCGATTATTCTCCGCTCCAATATCTCTGAGCGTCCTTGCTCTCCCCTAGTGGGTATTCAAACCGCAGGTTCCCAGCCTCCTTTATTTTGCGCTCACCCAATCGGTGGTAACGTTCTAGGATACGTCGCTTTAGGGCGTTATCTTAGTCCAGAGCAACCACTTTACGCTTTGCAAGCACCAGGAGTAGAAGGACAACAACAGCCTTATACCGAGATCCCGGAATTAGCCAGTTATTATATCGAAGCTATACAAGCTTTCCAGCCAGCCGGCCCATACTTTTTAGGTGGTCACTCCTTTGGTGGACTAGTGGCTTTTGAAATGGCTCAACAACTCCATCAGCAAGGACAAGAGATAGGCTTGTTAGTCATTATAGATACACCAGCACCAATTCACGCGGGAGTTATAGAACCCATAGATGATGCTCGGTGGTTAGTGAAGCGATCGCAGGTACTAGAACGCTTTTTTGGTAAAAAAATATCAGTTGACTACACAGAACTCCAGCAACTAGAACCAGAAGCCCAATTCAACTACTTTTTAGAAAAATTGAGACGAGTTAATCTCATTCCTCCCGACGCTGGACGTAATATGATTCGCCGCATCATAGAAGTTCAAAAAGCCAGCCACCAAGCCTTAATAAATTACGTACCGCAGGTATATTCCGGTAAAATTACCCTCCTACGTGCCTCTGAAATGGTAGCGGAGGATTCTGGAGGTGTGTTTGCTCAAAGCTTTCAAAAACCTGCGTTGGGTTGGGGTGAATTAACAACTCAACCGATAGAAATCCATGAAGTACCCGGCGATCATGTGACCATGCTAGCTGAACCTCATGTCCAAGTGTTAGCAGAGAAGTTGAAATGTTGCCTTTAAAATTATGCGAAATCTCACGCAAAAGAATAAGAGGATGTTTGTAAAGTCAACTGGCGACTGGAAGTCGCGGCTATACAAACCAAACCCGCCTGCGCGGGTTAAAAACCTGACTTTTTCATTAGTCCACGCAGGTGGACTTTGCTTGTGTAGTAGCGTATCGCTAACGCGAAGCGTAGCCATATTATATTCGCCCAAAACTCTGCGTCTTTGCGGCTCTGCGTGCAAAAAAGAAAATTATATTATTTTCGCCAGGATATAAATAATGATAAATCAAAACTTAGCACACATTATTTCTCAAGCAACTTCTTTATCAGAACGCCTCAATAAAAGTTCCGTATTAATTAACGAACAAGAAACAAACAATAAATTTTTAGAGCATTGGTGTGAAATTGTTGCTTCAGGTAATTGGGAAAATTTCCACAAGCGATTGCAATGGGATGGATTAGATATTGATAAAGTTCGTTCTGTATTATCGAATGTAGCTCTAGCCGAAACAGAACAACTTCCAACCTGGGCAGAAACTTTAAGAGAGATTATCCAAACTTCTGCCGAATGGCATTTAAATGAAGTAGCTTCCGAAAATTTGCAATTCCTCATTAATGATGAAAAGCCTTTACCTTTCACTGATGTATGGCTTCCTGCTGTCTTAGTAGGACGACGGAAATTACTCACTAGTTTGGGAGCGGTATCATTATCATCAGATTGTTTACCATTAAAATTTCTTTCGGAAAAAGCTTACCAACAACTAGAGTGCAGTTTGCTAAAGAGGTTAGTAAATCTCAGTGCTAAAACCCTACAATTTGAATTTAATACTTTCCGTCCCGATAATTATAATCTGCTCAATTTGATGCTAGAAAAATTGCATTTATTAGCAGAAGCACAATCAAATAATCCTACCAAACAATACTATGATAATTTTGTTAATAAACTTCTTCACGATGGCTTATTCACATTTTTCCAACAATATGCACTTCTGGGCAGACTAATAGCAACTACTGTTAATTTTTGGGTGGAAGCGACAGCAGAATTTATCCAACGATTGCAAGCTGACAAAGCTGAAATTGCATCTATTTTAAATATTACTGAAAATCATTTAGAAAAAATTACAGATATATCTGGCTCTATTTCTGACTTTCACAATCGCGGTCGTTCTGTCTTAATTCTCACTTTTACATCTAAAAAAAAATTAGTTTACAAACCCAAAAATTTAGGTTTAGAAGTCATTTATAACGAGTTATTAAATTGGTGTAATCAGCAGAGCGCACCTTTACCATTTAAAGTTATTAGATTACTAGATTGCCATACCTATGGTTGGGTTTTGGACTATGTAGAACAACAGCCGTGTGAAGACGAAGCAGCAGCGCAACGATTTTATCAGCGTGCTGGAATGCTGTTGTGTTTATTGTATGTTCTGGGGGGAAATGATTGTCATTACGAGAATTTAATTGCTAGTGGTGAACATCCGGTGTTGATTGATGCGGAAACTCTCTTGCACCCACAAGCCAATCCCATAGAAGGTTCGGTGCAATCCATTACCGAAATGACTGAAATTGAGCAACAGTTTCAGGATTCTGTGTTGCGGACTGGACTTTTGCCTCGTTGGGACTTTAGCGCAGATAAGCGAGTTGCTTACGATATTAGTGCAATGGGTAGTGTTAATCCCCAGCAAGCACCTTGGCGAGTTCCACGCTGGAAAGCCGTCAATACGGATGAAATGCACTTAGCGTATGAGAAAGTTGAGTTAAATGTTCAGGCAAATGTACCCATATTACATGGAGTTGCTCTTTCACCGAACGATTATTTAGAAGAAATCGTCACGGGATTTAGGCAAATGTATGAATTTTTGAGCGATCGCCGACAAGCATTACTAGCAAATCATAACTTTCTAAGATTGTTGCAAACCCAACAGATACGATATATTTTTCGCCCTACTAATTTTTATCACCTCCTTTTAGAAAAGACCCTGGTTCCAGAATTTCTCCGTTGTGGAATTGAGCGTAGTATTGAACTAGACATCGTTTGCCAAACTTGTCTGACATCTGAGCAAAAACCTCTGGCTTGGGCAATCTTAAAATCAGAAATTCAAGCGTTGGAACAGTTAGATATTCCCTACTTTGGTACATCTTGTAGCAGTGATGCTCTAAGTATTGGGCTAAAGCAACCATTAAAAAAATATTTTAAACAACCAAGCTATAACCAATTTCTCAAGCGTTTACAAGCCCTCAATCAAACAGATTTAGCTAGCCAAATAGGGATTATCCGGGGTTCTTTTTATGCCAGAGTGGGACAAACTCCCGTTGCTGAAGAAGCATCAAAACCCAACTTATTATCTGATTTCTCACAAACTGCTCCTTTAACTGCTGGTGAATTACTCCAGAAAGCTGAAGCGATCGCTTCTGAAATTGCAGCCAGATGTCTGCGTGACACTGCTGGTAATGTCAACTGGATTGGCTTCGGTTATGTACCCAATGCTGAACGTTTCCAATTCCAGCCTTTAAGTTTTAGTCTCTACGATGGTAGTTGTGGTGTGGCTTTATTTTTGGCGGCTATTGCTCATATCACAGATAATAGTCATTGGAGTAACTTGGCTGTTGACGCTTTACAATCTTTGCGGACAGTATTGCAGACATCCAATGATTTATTCACCCAAAAATTTGCTCGACGCATGGGAATTGGTGGCGGGACAGGAATCGGCTCGATTATTTATTCTTTAGTCAAAATCAGCCAATTTCTAGCAAATCCAGCACTTCTAGAAGATGCCGAGTTAGCGGCTAAGTTAATTACACCAGAACTCATTGCAACCGACCAACAACTAGATGTTATAGGGGGAGCAGCAGGAGCAATTTTAGGATTATTGTCACTTTATCAGCAAACAAGTGACACAAAAATTTTAGACCAAGCTATTCAGTGCGGTCAACATTTGCTTACCCATCGCGTCAGGGAAGATGAACAACCCAAAGCCTGGAAAACCATAGCCCAAAAGCCATTGACAGGCTTTTCACATGGAGCAAGTGGCATTGCATATGCTTTATTGCGGCTTTATGCTGTCACCAAAGACCAAGCTTATTTACAAGCGGCTGAGGAGGGAATTGCCTATGAACGCAGTGTTTTCTCAACCGCCGCCGCCAACTGGCCTGATTTGCGCCAACACCAACCTAAATTTATGGTCACTTGGTGTCATGGCGCTCCTGGTATTGCACTGTCACGCTTGGGCATTTTGTCCATATACCAGACGAATGAAATATATGAAGATATAGAAATTGCATTACAGACAACTCAGAAGTATGGTTTGCAAGGTATAGACCATCTTTGTTGCGGCAATTTTGGTCGTATAGAAGTTTTATTGGTAGCAGCCCAAAAATTATCTCGTCCCCAATTGCTAGAAATTGCTCAAAAAAAGGCATCTTGGGTGGTAACACAAGCAGATAAAATAAATGCGTATCAACTGTTTAATAACTTGCCTAATTCCTTGTTTAATCCTGGGTTTTTCCAGGGAACGGCGGGAATTGGCTATCAGTTATTACGGCTGGCGTACCCAGAAGTGCTGCCAGCAGTGCTGCTGTGGGAATAAACCAACTAATTATGATTGCTAGTATCTTCTCGCTGGTTTGGTTTCGACATTTCGTGACTTTTTTTCAACCTCACCGCCTAGTTGTTTCTCTGGCGTTGTGTAGTCTGTTGTTCATCATAGGCGATCGCAATTTCATCTTGCCGAAAATTGATCCAGCACCAGTTTCTCAATTGGTCTTAGTCTCTTCACAGGAACCAACTACGTTTAATTATGCCTTGAGTGACTCTCCCTATGGCGTTGTCCGCTTTATGAATGAGGCATTGGTCAGGGAAAATGGAATCACAGCAGAGGTAGAGCCAGTATTAGCTGAGTCTTGGGAAATTTCTGAGGATCAACGTCAAGTAATCTTTACTCTTCGAGAAGGCTTGAAGTGGTCAGATGGTGAACCACTCACTATTGAAGATGTGTTATTTACCTTTCAAGATATTTACTTTAACGACAAGATTCCTAGCGTATTCAGAGATTTTTTGCGGATCGGCAGTAGCA
Organism: Nostoc sp. CCY0012; assembly: GCF_963920855.1. Classification (NCBI taxonomy): domain Bacteria; kingdom Bacillati; phylum Cyanobacteriota; class Cyanophyceae; order Nostocales; family Nostocaceae; genus Nostoc; species Nostoc sp. CCY0012. The sequence continues at coordinate 36,249 of NZ_CAWUDM010000059.1, forward strand.
AAACTCTACCCTCAGTACAACAGCTTGATCAACGGCGAATCGCGTTTACCATGCCAGAACCGTTTGCTCCATTTGTCAGATATGCGGCAAAATTGGCAATCATGCCAGCTCATGCGTTACGGAAACTGGTAATGTCTAATGATGCCAACGGCAATCCTTTGTTTGTTTCCAGTTGGGGAACTAACACACCTTCTCAAAATGTGATTACCAATGGGGCTTACCGTTTAGTTAGCTATACTCCTAGTGAGCGCGTTGTTTTGGAACCTAATCCCTATTATTGGCGCTGGGATGCTAATGGCGATCGCCAGCCTTACATTGACCGTCTGATTTGGCAGATTATTCCCTCCGAAGATACCCAGTTGCTCCAATTTCGTTCCCAAGGATTAGATACAATCCAAGTTAAACCAGAGATGTTTAGCTTACTCAAGCGAGAAGAAAAACGCGGGAAATATACTATTTATAATGGTGGGGCTTTCTTTAGCAACCCATTTATTAGTTTTAATTTTAATCAAGCTCGTAATAGTCAGGGAAAGCCTCTTGTTGATCCGATCAAATCTCGTTGGTTCCACACCTTAGCTTTTCGACAAGCGATCGCCTATGCAATTGACCGGGAAACCCTCAAAACTAATATTTATCGGGGACTCGGTGAAGTGCAACATTCTCCTCTTGGAGTTCAAAGTCCCTATTACCTAACTCCAGAAGCAGGTTTGAAAGTTTACAATTATGACCCTCAAAAAGCAAAAAAACTGCTGCTAGAAGCGGGTTTTAAATATAATTCTGACAACGAATTGTTTGATGTCCATGGGAATCGGGTACGATTTACCATCCTTGTCAGAGCAGATGATCAATCTAGAGTAGCATCAGCAGTTCAAATTCAACAAAACCTTAGCAAGATTGGTATCAAAGCAGATTTACAGGCACTGAACTTTAGTGTTGTGTTGCAAAAATTGCTCCGTAGTCGAGATTGGGAATGTTTTTTAGGGTCGTTTGGTAGTCCTGGTGCAGATTTTGAACCGCATCTGCTTTCAGCATTTTGGTCTAGTCTAGGCTTGTTTCATCACTTTAACCAAGGCCCCCAACCAGGAGAACCCCCCCTTCAAGACTGGCAAGTGTCTGATTGGGAACGAGAGATTGATGATTTGTTCACTGCTGGAGTTAGAGAACTAGATGAAAGCAAGCGCAAAGTGATTTATGGAAGATTTCAGGAAATTGTTAGCCAGCAATTGCCCGTATTTTTCCTAGTCAATCCCCTTTCGCTGCAAGCAGTACGCGATCGCATACAAAAGCTGCAATTTTCTGCTCAAGAAGGAGCTTTTTGGAATATTGATGAACTAAAAATTACGGATAACGGGACTTAGGAGTCGCGCAAAAATAACTTGAACACTTTTAATTGGAAAGTAAGGCTCACAGCCTACTCCAGATTAAATTTGTACAACTTATTTTTACATGATGCCTTAAACAAAAATTATATGCGCGTACCCTGTTTTTTGAACTACGTGGCGTTATTCGTAACAACAGCACAAGTTGATGGTTGCGGCAACTGAGCCGGAGATGAAAATGCAATTAATTCAACTTGGCCGTGGACATTACGATGCCAACTAGTAGCTTGGACGAGAGTTGCTGAAGATTCCGGAATTTGGGCAGTGGTATTGCCTGTTGTTTGGAACGCAGAGATGTCACGAATATCAGACCAAGTGCGTAGGCGTAGCCCGTCGTAGACATCGCTCCTCACATCTTGATTGGGATTTTGCGGTATGCCACCCCGTCCTGTGGCGACAAAACTACTACCACTTGTATCAGCACACCCTGTGGCAACTTTTTGGGATGGATCGGTTACATTGGCAGGTAATTCTACTAAACCAGAATTGGGGTCAACGCCAATAGTATTAACTTGTACTGTACCGCTAACTCCAAATTGAGAACTTGCGGTGATGTCACTTTGGGAGGTGAGTTGATTGCGAAACTCTAAGCCAAATATACCTTGCGTGGTGATTTGAATATTACCGCCATTTCCTTCTACAGCATTGGCGATGATATCGCTGTTTTCTAAGCCGACAATAACGGGTGCATTGATGTTGATATTACCCCCATCTCCCGAACCACTGGCTGTTGCAGTAATGTTACTGCGATCGCGCATTAGTAACAAATTTCCTACTTGCAAGTTTATGTCACCACCATTTCCAGATTCTGTCTGTGCCTGAATTAAACTTTGATTTTTTAATTGGATGTTATCTGCGGTGATGTTGAGATTGCCCGCATTACCAGTACCTTCACTCGTTACAGTCACAGTACCACTATCCGCCAGGATCAAATTTGGTGTAGTAATACTAACTCACATTCCGCACCCTTAACTGTCACAATCGGTTATTACGGAAGTTGAGTCA
>NZ_CAWUDM010000060.1:0-38529 GCF_963920855.1 Nostoc sp. CCY0012
CAAGGGGGACAAGGGGGACAAGGGGGAATTTTATCTTCCTCATCCCCAGTTCAGTACATAATTTGGCGCAGTCTCCGCAACGCGCCGCCGGTGGAAGATATTTTGGCTCAATTGATTCAGTTTGTATCTCAACAGCAAGAAACAACTTTACCAAATCAGTTAAACGGGAGAATCTTACTTTTACTCAAGTATTTACGTTCGTCGCGCTGTCTCATTATTCTGGATAATGTTGAGTCAATTTTACAGGCAGGCGATCGCACTGGTCGTTATCGTACTGGATGTGAAAGTTACGGTCAACTTCTGGAATGTGTAGCCGAAACTTTTCATCAAAGTTGTTTAATACTTACTTCGCGGGAAAAACCCCAAGGACTCGCTAAGTATGAAGGGGAGAGTTTACCAGTGCGTTCTCTACAACTTACAGGTTTACAAGAAAAAGAAGGACGGGAATTATTTAACGTTAAAGGTAAATTCACAGCTTCCCCAGACCAATGGCAAGTTTTAGTTTCCCGATATGGCGGGAATCCTTTAGCTCTGAAGATTGTAGCCTCTTCTATCCATGATTTTTTTGATGGCAATGTTGCCCAATTTCTAGAAATTTCCCAGCAAGGTACATTTATCTTTGACGATATTCGTGACCTGCTTGACCAGCAATTCCAGCGTCTCACAGCTTTGGAAAGAGAGATTATGTACTGGTTAGCCATTAACCGCGAACCTATTTCTTTAGGAGAGTTACAAGCAGATTTTGTGGCTCATGTTCCACCCCGCGAATTGCTAGAATCACTCTCGTCACTGCAAAGACGTTCTGTAATTGAAAAAAATGCTGGTGGCTTTACTCAGCAACCTGTGGTGATGGAGTATGTCAGTAATCAGTTAATTGAGCAAGTTTGTGAGGAAATCGGGCAATGGGGAATAGAAAAGCAATCTACCCGCCTATTTACCACTCATGCACTCATTAAGGCACAAGCTAAAGATTATGTACGGGAGACACAAATTAGTCTGATTCTTCAGCCCATTATCGATAAATTAATTACAAAACTTGGTAGCCTAGAAAACATAGCTAATTGTGTGGTTTACATCCTTTCCAATCTCCGAGGCAAATCGCCCCAAGTAACGGGCTATGCTGGTGGAAATGCTCTGAATCTGCTACATCAAGCACAAATTGACCTCAGTTGCTACGATTTTTCGGGTTTAACTGTTTGGCAAGCTTATCTTCAGGGTGTAAACCTGCATGATGTGAATTTTGCCGATTCAGATTTATTTCGCTGTGTTTTTACTGAGACTTTGGGTAATATTTTATCTGCTGCTTTTAGTCCAGATGGTGAACTTTTAGCTACCTGCGACACCGATTGTCATATTCGTGTATGGGAGGTAAAAACAGGTAAATTATTGCTGATTTGTCAAGGACACACTAACTGGGTGCGCTTTGTCATGTTTAGCCCAGACGGGAAAATCCTAGCGAGTTGCGGTGCTGACCAGAATATTAAACTCTGGAATCTCCGGGATGGCGTTTGTATAAAAACGTTGATTGGACATGAGCATGAAGTATTTTCTGTAGCGTTTCATCCAGAGGGTGAGATTTTGGCCAGTGCTAGTGGTGACAAGGCTATCAAACTTTGGGATATCCGCAGTGGTAACTGCTTGCAAACCCTTACAGGACATACAGACTGGGTACGTTGCGTTGCTTTTTGTCCAGATGGGCAAACCTTAGCCAGTAGTGGTGCTGACCACACAATTAAACTTTGGGATGTGCATCAAGGTAAATGTTTGAGAACCTTGCAAGCACATACAGGGTGGGTGCGTTCGGTGGCGTTTAGTGGAGATGGGCAAACTTTAGCTAGTGGTAGTGGCGATCGCACCATCAAACTCTGGAATTATCATACAGGTGAATGCCTGCAAACTTACACCGGACATACTAACAGCGTCTATTCTATTGCCTATAGTCCTGATAGTAAAATCTTAGTCAGTGGGAGTGGTGATCGCACTATCAAACTCTGGGATTGTCAAACCAACACTTGCATCAAAACTCTACACGGACACACTAATGAAGTTTGTTCCGTAGCCTTTAACTCGGATGGACACACTTTAGTAGGCGTGAGTTTAGACCAAAGCGTTAGACTTTGGGATTCTCGTACTGGACAATGTTTAAAGACTTGGTACGGGAATACAGATTGGGCTTTGCCTGTAGCTTTTAGTCCAATCCCGCCTTCGCCCACGCCAGTTCCTACAACGGGGGAAACCCCCGCAACGGACTGGCTCCCCTTATTAAGGGGGGTTGGGGGGATCTTAGCCAGTGGTAGTAATGACAAAACAGTGAAGCTATGGGATTGGCAGACTGGCGATTGCATTAGCAGCTTGCAAGGACATACAGACTTTATTTATGGACTCGCCTTTAGCCCAGACGGGCAAATTTTGGCAAGTGCGAGTACAGATTCTTCAGTGAGATTGTGGAACATCAGTACAGGAAAATGTTTCCAGATTTTACTCGGACATACAGATTGGCTATATGCCGTTGCTTTTCATCCCCAAGGTAAAATTCTCGCTACTGGTAGCGCAGATTGTACAGTCAAACTATGGGATATTAGCACAGGTCAATGTCTCAAAACTTTGAGTGAACATACCGATAAAATCCTGGGTATTGCTTGGAGTCCAGACGGGAAAGTTTTAGCTAGTGCCAGTGCCGACCAATCTGTAAAACTGTGGGATTATTATCAAGGTGATTGCATCAACACATTACAAGGACACGATAGTCGTGTTTATTCAGCTATTTTTAGTCCCAATGGTGAAATTATCGCTACTTGCAGCACCGACCAAACAGTAAAAATATGGAACTGGAAGACAGGTAAATGCCTCAAAACATTGACTGGACATACCAATTGGGTATTCGCCGTTGCCTTTAGTCCTGATGGTAAAACCCTTGCTAGTGCCTCCCATGACCAAACTGTGAGAATTTGGAATGTAAATACAGACGAATGTCATCATATCTGCGTTGGGCATACACATTTAGTATCTTCCGTAGCTTTTAGTCCAGACGGGGAAGTTATCGCCAGTGGTTCTCAAGACCAAACTGTGAGGATTTGGGATGTGAAAACGGGCGAGTGTTTAAAGATTTTGCGAGCAAAACGGCTTTATGAGGGTATGAATATTACTGGTGTCACAGGGTTAACAGAAGCGACAATTTTTACATTGCAAGCTCTTGGTGCGGTGAGATAATTAAATTGTTTAGACAACCTCAATATACAAGGTTGGGTTGGGTTAAGCGCAGCGCAACCCAATAAAGCAAATCAAATGTTGGGTTTTGTTCCTTAACTTGACATCTATGCCAACCTCTTTTAAATTTCCGGAATACTAATTTACACTTTTGTAGTTCCAGTAAGAGAAATAAAGCAACCGTGAGGATATTTATATGACTCGTCGTCCTACACCTCCTAACAATGGCAAGCCTCGTAAAACTGAATCTGGTACCATCCGGTTGAAAAGTCAAAAAAATATCATTGATCAACAGCCCCGTCAAAAATCAGATGACCAGCAATAGGTGTTTATGTACCAATATTAATTAATTAAACTCAGTAAAGTCACGGTTAAAAGTAAGTATTTTTGCAAAATTTAATAAGAATGGGTTTCCTAATTGATAGAGACGTGAACATTGTAGCGGCTCTATTTTTTTATATTTATATGTAACTTTTTTAACTAATGACCGGAATTACTTATATCTTAGTTGTATAGAAAGATGTAGTTAGTATTGCCATTGAGTCCTATGTCTAATCCACAACCTAATTCCAGCCAACCATCTAACAAAAAAATAGATGAAACAACTAAGAATAGAAAACAACCCCTGAACAACGGTAGACCACAAAAAACAGACCATTAGTACCGCCGTGAAGTCAATCTAGAGGCTACGGTACGCGACAATAAGTATAAAAAACTAACCGTGAATTAGCAACAAAAATCCCGGTATGATTAAAATATCGGGATTCTTTAACGTGCCAGTAATTCTGACTTACTTAGCTATAATTCTCTTATACAGGCTTAATCGTATCCTCTTAATTCATAATCAACGTAATTTACTTAATTTGCGGTTGTCAATGCAGAATCGCTACTATAGAGAAATCGAAAATGCTAGATAGTCAAAAATACTCTTAGCTGCTTGCAATTACAGCAATTTATCCTGTAGTGTTATATATATTACTTTTTGCAAAAGAATTCACTGTGGTAAGAAAATATATCCACTGAAATCAGACAATTAATTGCATCAGCGTAATTGATACAAGCACAAACTAGATTTTTCTGTTATCAATGTATACCAGTGAATCAATTAAGTATTCTACTAGAGCAGAAATCGGACAAACTAGTCGGATTCTGGTAGTAGAAGATGAAGAATTAATCCAAGAAATGCTAGCTGTAGCATTGGAAGAAGAAGGTTTTGGTGTCATCACAGCCCCTGATGGGCGGTCTGCTGTCGAATATCTCAAAAGTTTTGAACCCAACTCAGGAGAGCCACCTTTTGACTTAATAGTTCTTGACTTGATGCTACCTCATATTAATGGGCTAGATATCTGTCGCTTGCTGCGTCACCAAGGAAACCCAGTACCAATTTTGATTTTGAGTGCGAAAGGTAGTGAGACTGATCGCGTTTTGGGGTTGGAAGTAGGTGCAGATGACTACCTAACTAAACCCTTTAGCATGAGGGAATTAGTTGCTCGTTGTCGGGCGCTACTCCGTCGTCAGCGCTTAAGCACTTTGCCACAACTACCAGTCCTCAAACATAAAGATGTCACCTTGAATGCCCAAGAGTGTCGGGTGCTGGTTCGTGGTCATGAGGTGAATCTTTCTCCCAAAGAGTTCCGTTTGTTGGAACTTTTTATGAGTTATGCTCGCCGAGTCTGGTCACGGGAGCAATTGCTAGATCAGGTTTGGGGCCCAGATTTTGTGGGTGACAGTAAAACTGTCGATGTCCATATCCGCTGGTTACGCGAGAAGTTAGAACAAGACCCAAGTCACCCTGAATACATTGTGACTGTCAGAGGTTTTGGCTATCGTTTCGGATAATCTGTGTGATAGTTGTTAGTTTTGATTAATCACCAACCAACTAGCAACTCATACTCAAATGCTTTTATTGGGATTTTTTTTGGGTTTAGCGGTAGGCATTGGGTTTTGGATTTGGCAACAGATTCAATTGAACCGCTATTTGGGGCGAGTACTCTCACCTTTAACCGCGAATACTTCTGAGGTGTCGCTACCGCTAATTCCCCGTTTGCAGCGGAAAATAGCAACTATTAAGCAGCAACGACAGGATTCGCAACACTCGTTGCAAATCTACAAAGATTTACTGGATTTTGCCCCACTAGGATATTTACAGGTAGATGAAGAAAATCAACTGTTGTGGTGTAATCAACAAGCACGGGAAATGCTTTACCTGCAAAGTTGGCAACCAGAACAAGTGCGGTTGTTGTTGGAGTTGGTGCGGTCTTATGACCTTGACCATTTAATTGAACAAACCCGTGATTGGCAAAAAGCGCAGACCAAAGAGTGGGTATTTCACCCAGCTTGTGATAATGCGGCAGAAATGCCCACCATTAAATCATTGACTTTGCGGTCGTTCAGCTTGCCTTTACCTCACGGACAAGTGGGAGTTTTTCTAGAAAATCGCCAACCGTTGCTAGATATGAATCAAGAACGCGATCGCTCTTTTTCTGATCTAGCCCACGAACTGAGAACCCCACTGACTTCAATCCGTCTGGTTGTGGAAACTTTACAAAATCGCCTAGATCCGCCGTTAAATCGTTGGGTTAACCGCTTGATGCAAGAAGTTGATCGGCTGATTAACTTGGTGCAAAGCTGGTTGGAACTCACCCAAATGGAAGCCAACCCCACAATGCAATTGCATCTAGAAGTTCTGGAACTGCGATCGCTAATTTTATCGGTTTGGGAAACATTAGAACCATTAACGCAAAAGCAACATCTGTCTCTTTCCTATACTGGCCCAGAAAATCTGTGGATTAAGGCAGATCCCGCCAGAATTTATCAAGTTTTTCTCAACTTACTGGATAACAGCATCAAATATAGTCCTCCTTGTACCAGCATTCAAATTCAAGCGAAAATCATCTCCACAGAAGATGGCGATCGCCCAAACCCGGTTTTAGAAATAAATCTTATTGATGCGGGAATAGGTTTTTCACAAGCAGATTTACCATATATTTTTGAAAGATTTTACAGAGGAGATAAAGCACGCACTCATTCTCCATTACCAGAAAGTAACAGTATGGGGGCAATTGTGGGTAATGGTTTAGGTTTGGCCATCGTCTGGCAAATTCTTGCAGCTCATGGTGCTTCTATCAAAGCTATGAACCATCCAGAAACTGGTGGCGCTTGGATGCAACTTCAACTTCCTGAAGTTATGGCAAACTCTCAAAGCCAAGATTATAGTTAAGAATATCTTCACCTTTGAGATAACAAGTGTGAACGCCGTCTTGTATGACCCTAATTCCAACCCCAAAAGTCCCCAGTTAACACGTGCCATTAGGCGCTTAGAGCGAGATGTCTTACGCATGGGAGCTTTGGTAGAACAATCGTTCCGCCTTAGCCACCAAGCGTTATTCTCCCGTAATTTAACCGCAGCTGAGGAACTTCCCCAACTAGATAAAAAAATAGATCGTTTTTATAGACAAATAGAATCAGATTGTACAGCCATTATGACGCTACAAGCACCCACAGCCCAAGATTTGCGCTGCTTGAGTGCGTTTATGCAGTTGGTGCGAGACTTAGAGCGTATTGGCGATTATGCTGAGGATTTAGCGGAAATTGCCATTAAAATTTTTCCTTATGCGCCTCATGAGACTTTACCAGAGATTGAAAATATGTCCCACCATGCACAAGCAATGCTGGCCACTAGCTTAAAAGCTTTGGCAGATTTGGATGAAGTGGGTGGAAGAGGTTTAAAGCATTTAGATGATGCTGTAGATAATGCCTATGATCGTGTTTATCGAACCTTGTCCCAGCAGCGGGATGTGCCAGGGGTAGTTGAACCGATTCTGTTGCTAGCATTGGCAATTCGTTGTCTAGAACGGATGGCAGATCATACTACTAATATTGGTCAAAGAGTAGCATACATTGTCACCGGTCAACGTCATTAATTCAGTTTTAGGGATGAGGAATTGAGGGTTGGTAAGTTACCCATTTACCAATCCTTTTTTTTCTAATCCCCAGTCCCGAAAATAAAAACTTGGTTAACCAACAGACAATTTACCAAACGATTACTTTTTCTTAACCTGGCCCAATTACATTAGCTACAACAAGCATCAAAAGTGTTGTTTTTATCACTAGCTAATGGATCTGGTGTAATTAATCAAACCCATGAGTATCACACGCCGGGATTTTTTATTGTTAATTGGGGGCAGTACAAGTGCATTGGCACTGAGTTATCTCACAGGTTGTGATAAAAAGATTACAAACGCTGAAATACCATTTTCTTTTCAATCCATAAAGGGCCCTATTCCCATAGCAACAGCAGGTTTGACACCAGAACAACAGCAAGCAGAATACAGCACCTATGAAGTAGTAGATGATTTGGTGCTACCAAAAGGCTTTCAATATCAAGTTATTGCGGCTTGGGGTGATGCGGTAGGTGATTCTCGTTTTGGTTACAACAACGATTACCTATCGTTTTTACCAACAGCAGAAAATGAAGGATATCTCTCAGTTAATTTTGAATATGTCAGTACTATCCCCTGGATACAAACTTATGAGCAGGTAATTGGAAAATCGCTGCCTTTTGAGTCTGTAAAAACTGCCCTCAAAGCACAATCATCAGGGAAAACAGAAATTAATGCTTATGCTTTGCCAGATAGCAACCCCATCAAATCCCAAATTCGAGAAATTTGTACAGAAGCACTGTTAGATCAAGGATTGGGTATCATATCAATTCGCCTGGAAAATAATGGCCAGTGGGAAAGAACTAATTCTGTAGCTGATAGACGTATAAGTGGCATTTCTGGCTTAGAAGATGGGCGGTATCTGCAAGCAACTGGCCCCGCAGTGGCAGTATTTCGCAAACAACAGGGACAAGGGTATATTGATCAATTAGGCGATCGCATCATTGGGACTTTTGCTAATTGTGCTGGCGGAACAACTCCGTGGGGTACAGTTCTCAGTGCGGAAGAAAATTTTCAAATACAAGTTACAGAAGCTGTATATGCTGACGGTACTTCTTTTGACCCTAGCCAACGACCGTTTGCTTTAGGTGATGAAGAACTGTATGGACAAGGTAATGTTTTTGGTTTAGCGGGAAATAAATATGGCTGGATTGTGGAAATTGACCCAGCCAACCCCAAAGACTACGGGACAAAACATACCTGGCTAGGACGTTACCGCCATGAAGCTGTGGGAGTCAGGGTAGAAAAAGGTAAACCCATTGCATTTTATTCGGGATGCGATCGCCGGGGAGGACATATTTACAAATTTATCAGCCGCGATCGTGTAACTGACCCCAAAAACAAAGCCAATTCTCAGTTATTGCAACAGGGAATGCTTTATGCTGCCAAATTTAACACTGATGGTACAGGACGCTGGCTACCACTCAACGCAGACACACCAATTAATCCCGATATTCCGCAAATTATCGCCGGTAATGTGATCAGGCTACCCATTGGCCCCAAACTCCAGCCATCCGCAGCCATCAACGATGGTTATTTGTTAGTGAAAAAAGACGAGGAAATTACTCAGTTTAAACAAATATATCAACAACTAGGTGAACTTTACATCGGCACCCCCGAAGAAAAGCAAGGTGCCATTTTAATTGATGCCCACTATGCCGCTAATGCTATCGGTGCTACTTGCACAGCACGTCCAGAAGATACAGTGATTGCAGCTAATGGTGATTTGTACATTGCCTTTACCTCTGGTTTTCCAGATCAACAAGGAGGTGCTGATGTGCGGATTTTCAAAAGTCCTACAGGTGAAACACCTTATGAATATGGTTGGCTAATGCGCTTAAGTGAAGATCACAATGATTTATCTGCACATTCTTTTCGCTGGCAAATTCTAGCTACAGGAGGGGAACCAGCAGCCGGCGGTATGGGTTTTGCTAACCCAGACAATTTATTACTAGATCCTCAAGACAATTTATGGATGGTGACCGATATTTCCACGAATAAACTCAATAATTCCATCAAAACTCGTACGAATGACCAAGGTAAAGCTGTAAGTTTATCTGGATTATTTGGTAACAATGCCATTTGGTTTCTGCCCACCCACGGTGAAGATGTTGGTAAAGCTTTTTTATTTGGGATGGGGCCGATGGAGTGTGAAACTACTGGGCCTTGCTTCACTCCAGATCACAAAACTATATTTTTATCAATACAACACCCAGGAGAATTTCATGGTATACGTAAAGACCAAGCATCTGAAACTAGAGAATTTGTGATTACCAATACTTTAGGTGAAGAATTTTTACAAACTCGTCAAGTTCCTATTGGTTCTAATTGGCCTCATAAGACTCCCAATTCTCCTCCTAAGCCAGCAGTTGTGGCTGTGAGCAAAGTTTAATTTTTTTTACAAGTGATTATCTGACATTTATACATATAAAATTATCTTATAAAAAATATGAGTTAATTAAATAAATTCTTTTTATCTGACCAAGCTGAAGATATTCACCGATTAATTTTTTTGAATAAATTAATAAAACAATTTTTATAGTTTGCAATTAATTCCAGTTCATACTCCTACAAGTACTTGCATAATGTCTTCCACAAGTTTGACTCCCAACTTACCCAATGTCTCACATGAATCTAGCCTCGGTGAACACTTACCACAAAAGTTATTTAGTCGTAGGGAAATAATTCCACCTGGTAACGACGTACTGTGGCGCATTGAGCGGGGAGCAGTTCGTACCTTAACCTGGAGTGAAGACGGATTATTTATTACCCTGGGTTACTGGGGCGCTGGAGATTTAATTGGTTATCCTTTATCTAAAGTCCAACCTTATCAAATTGAATGTTTGACAAGCGTAGAAGTAAGCATGATACCACCTCACCTTTGGTATATAAATATCGATGCTTTTTTATCCCACATTCAACATTCAGAAGAGCTTTTAAGTATTGTGCATTCCAAGCCCATATCTTTACGTTTATGGAAATTTCTGCTGTGGTTAAGTGAAAAATTTGGACGTGACGTAGAACAAGGCAAATTGATTGATTTAAACATCACCCATCAGGAAATATCTGAAGTTTTAAACACAACTCGTGTCACAGTAACACGGCTGTTACAACAATTTGAAACTCAAGGGGCATTGTTACGCTATAAACGGCGGATTATTCTGTGTTCACTAAATAAATAAATTCAAAAAATTAGTCAGAAAGAAGGTGATTGACTTGTATTCAGTTTCCATAATCTGGTATATTACCTACTGAATGCGTGAGTAAATTCCCTGAAGAAAATGGGTTTTTTCCATAGCTAGAGTTTCGTTAGGTGTGAGTGAAATTAACTAATATGGCAAAACTATTTTGGAATGTGTTAAAGGTCAGCCCAATTGTTGCTGCGACATTTTTTGCTGCTAACAGTGCCTTAGCTGCTGAAGTTAATGAACAGGTAACAACCGTTGCTCAGTTGTCTCAAGAGGCTGATAGCATCGGTCAGGTAACATCTGTGTCTCAGTTTTCTGATGTGCAACCTACAGATTGGGCATTCCAAGCTTTGCAATCCTTGGTTGAGCGCTACGGTTGTATTGCAGGTTATCCCAACGCCACCTATCGTGGTAACCGAGCCTTGACTCGCTACGAATTTGCGGCTGGTTTGAATGCTTGTTTAGACCGAGTTAATGAACTAATTGCCACAGCGACTGCTGATGTAGTTACCAGACAAGACTTGGAAACCTTGCAGCGCTTGCAAGAAGAATTTTCTGCGGAATTAGCAACTTTACGTGGTCGTGTAGATTCTTTAGAAGCTCGGACTGCTGAATTAGAAGCGAATCAATTTTCCACCACCACCAAGCTAAAAGGTGAAGCTATATTTGCTTTGGCTGGTGCTTTTGGTGACGAAAGAGCAAGCGCAGAAGGCGAAGATGACGGTGGCGATGTCCAAGATAATATCATTTTCGCTGATCGGGTGCGTCTAAGCTTAGAAAGCAGCTTCACAGGTCAAGATAAATTGCAGGTTCGTTTAAATGCTGCAAATATCACCCAATTTGATGGTGATGTCACAGGAACCAGAATGACTCGTTTAGGCTTTGCTGGTGACAATGGCAACAACGTTGAAATCGATAAAGTAAACTATGCTTTCAATTTAGGGCCAGCACGCGTCAGAATCGACGCTACTGGTGCTGAAGTTTACGAAAACATCAATGTCTTTAACCCTGACTTCAAGAGTAGTGGTTCAGGTGCTATTTCTCGTTACGGTCGTTTCAGCCCTATCTATCGCCCAGCTTCTGGTGGTGCTGGTTTAACTTTAGAATTTAATCCCGCAGGCCCCTTAACTTTGAGTGCTGCTTATTTAGCACCCGCAGCTAATGACCCAGTTAATGGTAATGGTCTGTTCGATGGCGGTAATGCTATCTTCGGTCAGGTAGCTTTCAAACCCAGCAATGCTTTCAATATAGGTTTGACCTACGCTCGCTCTTATCAAAATAACGAGTCTGGGGTAGACCTATTTGGCAGCACAGGAAGCGAACTTGCTCGTAGACCATTTGGTAATGTTGCCACTACAACCAACAACTATGGTGTACAAGCCACCTTCCAACCCTCTTCAGCATTGACAATTGGTGGTTGGGCAGGTTACACCACAGCAGAGTCTGAAGTCAGTGATGAAGATGCTGATATTTTCTACTGGGCTGCAACCTTAGGTGTCAGAGATTTTGGTAGAGAAGGAAACGTATTAGGTGTTATCTTCGGTCAACCCCCGAAAGTTACTGGTGGTTCCGTAGGTTCAGAACCCGACACATCTTATCACTTAGAAGGTCTTTATAAGATGCGTCTCACTGATAATATCGCCGTCACCCCTGGTGTGTTAGTGATTTTCAACCCGGAACACAATAACAATAATGACACAATCTACGTAGGTACACTTCGTACTACATTCAGTTTCTAAGACTGGTTTTGGATTAGAAGTTAATTAAAAGCCCGCCTGAGTGCGGGTTTTTTATTTGGGGTCACAATCTTGTTGATTAAGGTGTGTGGGAGGCCGATCACTACTCCACGCCCACCATACATAACCACACTGGCAATTATAGAACTCTTGCCATTTACGACGATGGTTTTCTGTCATAACGGGCGATCGCCTATTAATCCAAACTTCTACAGCTTCCAAACTACTGGCTCGACAACTAGGACAGCAAAACTCGTAAGCGTGAATTGCCTCATTTGTCCATTTAGGTGGGATGGGAGCAAAAGCGTCCATGTAATATTCCGGGGAAAGAGGCTAGAGACTAGGGGCTAGAGGCTAGAATTGTTTTATCTACTACACTTCATCATAATAGAATATACTCAAAGCTTAGGATAAATTGATATTATATTTGCAAATGCACAGTCCTACTAAGTCAGTGCAGAGGTACGCTGAGTCTGTGTACGGAGTTTGCGGGGTGAAATAAATGTATATTCTAATTAAGAATTACAAATTATTCTTATGGAGCCTAGGAGCGAAATTCGCCGTTTATTAGATGTCATACCTGCTTCTAGTCGCATGACGGTGAAAATTGTCAGCAAGCCGGAGCAGGTAAAGGTGATTGATGCTGCTTTTCCCTTACCGTGGCACCATGATCGACCAATATATATTAATTTTGATTTGTGGTTTCGTCTGACTAAACCGCAACGAGATTTATTAACCTTACAGAAGGTTAGCTGGTTGACGGGGGTGAGGTGGTATAAACCGGATATCTATCAAGGTGTGGTATTGTTGGGACTTTTGGCAGGATTAATAGAATCAGCACAGTCAGATGTGGTGGGTATGGCTGTAGCTGGAGGATTAAGTATAATTGCTTTAAGTCGCATTTGGCGCATCAACCAATCTCCAGAATCAGAGTTAAACGCCGATGCAGCAGCAATTTTGATGGCCCAACGCCGGGGTTACTCAGAAACAGAAGCGGCCCAGCATTTATTATCTGCTATTGAGGCGATCGCTAATATCGAAGGACATGGCAGTTTCAATTTTAGCGCCTTGCTTCGTTGCCAAAACTTACGGGCGATCGCTGGTTTATCACCAGTGGGTATCCCAAAAAGTTATGCAAATAAACAATGACTACTGACAATGATAAATTTCATACTCATAGCCATTGATTCCTGGTAAATTTTGTTTGTCAGCATTACATGTTTTGACTGTTTCTGCTACAGGGGCGCGAAAATTCACTAACCATAAATCAAAAGGTCGAGGAAACTCCTTTAAGGTATTATCCAGCGCGACAGTAGAAGTTTTTGGATCTTCTTCTTGATGAGCAAGAAGAAATTGGGTATCCACTTGTGAACCAGAGAATTTTAACTCCCAGGCGATGCCCATCATTTCTCCAGTTTGTACTAAGCTTCTGTGGGTTGTAGCAATGAGGACTGGCTGTGAGGAATATTCTTCAATTAAGGGAACTAATAAGTCAGGGCGATAATACTTGCGGTAACCGAGATTATGAGTCACTGTGATGGCGCTCATTAATCCCATCAACCAAATAAGAGTGACAGCTTTTTTTCCCGTGATACCCCATCTACCGATATCTGGGTTTTGATAACAAACTGCGAGACTGGCCGCCAGAAGGATAATCACCGCTGGAAAATAGACAAAACTATAGCGAGCGCCCCGTGTTAAGTCAATCCCCAATACATAAGTAAAAAAGAAAAAGAAAGCGATCGCTCCTAATACTACCCCAGCTAATACTTGAATCATCAAACGATTTGGCGGTGGTTGTAGTTGCGTCTTAATACCACGAATTAAAATCGGTGTTGCCCAAATAAAGAAAATTAACATGACAAATCCAGAAGCAATCACAATTGTTAACTGTGGTGATTCCACTGGTAGCAAGGAAATCATGGTAATCCATGTTGCTAAAACTTGAAAAATTGGGTTGATCCAATCTAGTCCTACACGAGTACCTTGAATCCACTCTGTTAAACTACTGCGATAGCGATTCTGTAAAAAGCTAGGTAACCAAACTATACCCGCCACAGCCGTACCAACTGCAATTACATAAATGCGCCCCCACAAAGGAGAGAGAAACAGCAAAGTTTTTGCCTGGGTGTGTTGTTTCCAAGCGACAAAAATCAATACCAAGGCTTCAGCCGCGAGAGTCAGAACAAAAAAGTAATGAGTAGCAAGGCCTAAGGCATTAATTACTACCCAAGTAATGATCACCCAAGCTGGTAACAATATTCGGTTTTGCAAATGACGGATTGCAATGACTAAGCACATCAGGGATACCATCACCCAAATTATAGCCAAACTATAGTGGCGTGCTTCTTGTGCTAAAAAAATGCCATAGGGAGAGACTGCCATCATGGCCGCCGATATTTGCCCGACTAATCGAGAATGAAAGGCTAATTTACCTAAAACATAAGCACAGGGAATGGAGACTGCACCTAGTAAAGCAGGTAGAGAACGCGCACCCCACAGCGATACTAAATTTTCTGAGTGAGGAAATAACTTCATCCATAGATGAGCCATCACAAAATACAGTGGTGGGTGAGTATCTTGTGTAACTATGAGATGAATCACATCTTTTACACCAGCTATAGGATTTGGTTGCAGTGGTTGTAATAAAATATCAGGTGCGATCGCTTGATCTAAAGGTACTGGTAAAAAACTATTCCCCAAGCTAAACACCAAAGTAGCAAATTCATCAATCCAAGGAGGCTTGGCTGTCAAATTAGCTAAACGTAAGCTGATGCCAATAATGAACCAAATCAGCAATAGTAAAGGATGAAACCAGCGAGCAGAAACGGTAGAGCGCCAATTATTATACAAATTCATCTATTTTTCAGTAGAATTTTTGCTGGTTCAAGGTATAAAATAAGTTACCAAAATAGGTAGCCAAACAATTTATCAGCAACCCCAGCAACAAATCAATTTGTATATATTAGACTCACATTTGTGATTTTAGTTCAATTAAATAGGGGTTATTTTACGTCGGTGACGCGCCAACTGAGTTTTAAGTTAACCCAAAAATTCCAGATAGTAGCCACTGCGATCGCAACTAAATTAGCGATGTATCTGTTAGGAATGATAAAATTAAACACCAAATTCAACACCAAGACATTTAATAATAATCCTGCCAGGCAAATTAAGTTAAATTTACCAAATCGCTTCAGACGTTGATGCCATTCCTGTTGAGTACTACTAACATCAGCAAACGTCCAAGCATCATTCCATAAGAAATTATTGAAAATGGCAATTTCCCCAGCAATGATTTTACTCCGCGTTAGAGGTAAAGCCAAAGTTGTGGGATCACTAAGCAAATAAAGTATTCCCATATCCACAAACACCCCACTTAGTCCCACCAACCCAAAGCGGAGGAACTTACCAATGGGAAAACCGACTTGTTGATTCACTTTTCCTAATACTCCTCTGGATAAACGCAAGCGCCATAAGTGATGTAAATATTCGACATATTGTTTCCACGTCACCTTACTTTCTCCCTGTTGGCGCTCACAAAATACATAACCAACTTCGGCAATATCACCCACTTTGCCCCTACCAATAATCTCCAACAGAATTTTATAGCCTACAGGATTAAGTGTGACACCTGCTACGCAAGCACGACGCACCATAAAATAACCACTCATGGGATCAGAAATTCTCCCTAGTACCCCTGGTAGCAAAATCAATCCTAATACCTGAGCGCCACGGGATAAAAAACGCCTGACAATACTCCAACTACTAACCCCACCTCCTTCTACATGACGGCTAGCTACTGCTAAATCTGCCCCCTGTTCAATTGCTGCCAATAGTTGTGTCAATATTTCTGGTGGATGTTGTAAATCTCCATCAATTACACCTAAGACAGTACCCCTGGCTACCTGCCATCCCCGAATGACAGCAGAAGACAATCCTCGTTCATCTTGGCGTCGCATCACCCGTAACTGCGGATATTCAACCATCAAAGATTGTGCCACTTCCCAAGTGCGGTCTGGACTGTTATCATCTACCACAATCAATTCATAATGTCCTGGGATAGATTCATCAAGTAACTGGCTCAATATCTTGACAACATTGTGGATATTGGCACTCTCTTGATAAGTGGGAATTACAAGTGAAAAATGGATTACTAAATCATCTGTATCTACTCCTGTTAAAGAAAATTCAGGAACTTGTAATGTACCAGTTGGAACTTTTAACAGTGTCTTGGGTGAGTTGTCATTCATAAAATAAATTGCAAATACTATAAATGATATACAGCAGTCTTAAATCATTAATGAAAACTTCTTTTGTGTCTTCGCGCCCTAGTCTGTATGTCTTCACTGTTTGTTGAAAAATGGTTTTTACAACTGCTACATGAGTGATATATTTCAATAATATACATGAAAAATCCTGTAATTACATGATAAAATCTTCATCAAATTTAAAATTATTACCACCTCATTGGTTAAGATTTTTAATTGTCATTTTATTAGTCTTAGGAATATTTTTTCGCTTTGTCAATCTTGAACAAAAAGTCTATTGGCATGATGAGGCTTACACTTCATTACGAATTTCCGGTTCTACGAAAACGGAACTTGTCCAACAAGTTTTTAATGGAACTGTAATTCCTATTGAATCTCTGCAAAAATTTCAACGTCCCCGTCCAGGAAAAGGTGTAATCAATACAATCAACTCCTTGGCAGTAGATGATACTCAACATCCACCACTGTATTACGTAATGATCCGATTATGGGTACAAATTTTTGGTAATTCAGTGGCAGCAACGAGAAGTTTGTCAGCCATAATTAGCTTGTTAGCTTTTCCTGGTCTTTATTGGTTGTGCTTAGAATTATTTGAGTCACCGATCACCGCATGGATGTCCATTGCACTATTAGCAGTTTCACCATTACACGTGTTATACGCTCAAGAAGCTCGACAGTTTAGTTTGTGGATAGTAGCTATCTTGCTTGGGAGTGCTACATTACTGCGAGCAATGCGGCTCGGTAGCAAGTGGTTGTGGGGGATTTATGCAGTCACTGTGGCACTAGGACTTTATACATTTTTATTTTCTGGGTTGGTAGCCCTCTCTCACGGTATCTATGTATTTGCCATTGAACGCTTTCGATTTACCAAAACCGTTAAAGCTTATTTGACCGCAACTAGTATTGGGATTTTAGCTTTTATACCTTGGATTTTAATAATCATTAATAATTTATTTCAAATTAAACACACAACAGTCAGTGTTCAAGCGAAACAATCTCTAATAGGTTTGGTTTCAGAGTGGATTAGTAATATTAGTAATTTGTTTGCTGATTTTTGGCGTTATGAACCATTTTTTCCAGATTTAAATCTTCCAGTTTTGCGCTGGGGGCGATATTTAATTCCCTTTCTATTAATTTTGGTAGCATATTCATTTTTATTTCTTTATCGGCGAACAGCACCAAAAGTTTGGTTGTTTATTTTTATATTGAGTGGAGTGCCTGCTTTATTTTTAATCCTACCTGATTTAATTATTGGAGGTCAACTAAGTTCGAGAGCAAGATATGTTATTCCATGCTATGTTGGTATTCAGCTAGCAGTTGCCTATTTACTAGCAACACAAATCCTTTCTGCTAAGTTGATCAACCGCAAAGTTTGGCAATTAGTCATATTAATAGTAATTTCTAGTGGAATTATATCCTGTGTAGTTAGTTCTCAGGCTGAGACATGGTGGAATAAAGGTAGTCATGCTAATCCTCAAATAGCTCGAATAATTAACAAAAGTAAAAAGCCACTTTTAATTAGCAGTAATCATTCCTTAAATATTGGTGATTTAATGTCTCTTAGTCATCTGCTGAATACCAATGTGAAAATTTTATTGGTAACTAAGCCAGAACTACCGAATATTCCTGAAAATTTTAGTAATATATTTTTATTGAATATATCTGAAAAAACTCAATCCGCACTGGCAAAAAAATACAAAATATCCATTGTGTACAAAAGAGGGAGGCTGTGGCAGATAGAAGATAAAAATATTTAGGTTATAAGAATATCATATATGAAAAAAATCCCTAGTACTAGACGAGCCGAATCAACATGGTAACGAGTTTTGTAGAATTACAGCGTGTTACCAAACAAAAAAAATCACAGCAGATTAGCTAATTTATTGCGAAAATAAGATATGTAGTTTGTCTATAAGAAACTGTGGCTATTGTAAATGTAAATATTGATAATATTTTGGATCATGCCCTTTTAGGGTATGATATATCTCCCCAAGAGGGAGTGGTATTGTTAAAACAAACTGACCCAGAGGCGATCGCTGCCATTCGCACTACAGCCGATAAACTCCGCTACACTCAAGCAGGCGATATAGTTACCTATGTAATTAACCGTAATATTAACTTTACTAACATCTGTGAACAGCACTGTAGTTTTTGTGCATTTCGACGGGATGATGGTGATGCTGGTGCTTACTGGTTAGATTGGAAGCAAATTGTCGAAAAATCCACAGATGCAGTGCAACGGGGTGCTACAGAAATCTGTATGCAGGGAGGATTAAACCCCCAAGCGCAAATCAACGGAAAATCTTTGCCTTATTACCTGAAATTAGTAGAAGTTATTAAACAAGAATTTCCCCAGATACATTTACACGCCTTTTCACCCCAGGAAATTGAATTTATCGCCAGACTTGATGGTATTACATACGCCGAAGTTATTGCTGCTTTGCGGGATGCTGGTGTCGGTTCAATGCCAGGAACAGCAGCCGAGGTGTTAGATGATGAAGTCAGACGGATACTATGTCCAGAAAAGATTGACACCGCAACTTGGCTAGAAATTGTTGGTACAGCGCATCAATTAGGTTTACCCACCACTAGCACCATCTTATCTGGGCATATTGAAACCCCAGAACAACAAATTGGCCACTTAGAAAAATTGCGATCGCTCCAGAAAAATGCCATTAATCAAGAATATCCGGCTCGTATCACCGAGTTTATTGCTTTACCATTTGTCGGACAAGAAGCACCTAAATCATTACGCCGTCGTGTCGGACGCGATCAGCCAGTCTTAAATGATGCATTATTACTGACAGCTGTCGCCCGAATTTATTTAGGAAATTGGATTCCCAACCATCAACCGAGTTGGGTAAAACTTGGATTAGCGGGTGCAACCGAAGCTTTATTTTGGGGTTGTAACGACATTGGTGGCACCTTAATGGAGGAGCATATTACCACAATGGCAGGAGCAGTAGGCGGTACTTGTATGGAAGTCGCCACCTTGCAAACTGCGATCGCCTCCCTAAGTAGACCCTATCAACAACGGGATACTTTGTATAACTTAGTCATTACTCATCTCCCCACCCAAATTGATCCCCCCGATACCAATCCAGGATACGATAGACGTTGATTTACGTATTATTCACTGAACACATATGAAGCGCTATTGGTCGCGTCTACTTGCTTTAGTTTTGGTTCTCACCATTGGCCTCATGGGCTGTTCTGGCAGTCCAGACAGTTTGACAGGGGATTATCGTCAAGACACCTTGGCTGTTGTCAATATTATGAAAGAAGCTCTGGATTTAACAGAAGATTCACCCAACAGAGCAGCCATTCAAGCAGAAGCACGTCAAAAAATCAACGATTTTTCAGCTCGCTATCAACGGGTTAAGTCTGTTTCCAATCTGAGTTCCTTTACAACCATGCGAACAGCTCTCAATTCCCTAGCTGGACACTACAGTTCTTACCCAAATCGTCCTTTGCCCCAAAAGCTCAAAAATCGTTTGGAACAGGAGTTAGATAGGGTAGAATCCGCGCTAAGACGTGACGCTTAACTATTGGATAATTTATTATCCAAAGTCTACAAAATTGCTGAGGGGTGAAGAGCCACAGGTGCAGGGTCTAGGGTAAAAGACTCTCCACTGTACCAAAATCTTTCCCCTATTCATCTCTCTAATACTCAATGTCCTGAGCAAACGAATATACTCAATTTTCTCTGGCAATTTAATGGATTGGTACTCTCCCAGCTTTTAGGTCTTGTTGGCTAAACAAAATTTAAACAACCCAAGTAAAAATTAAATCCCCCCACTCAGCAGGCTTGACCTGCTTTTTGTATATAATTTATACATTTTAGATTAAAGCTTTTTCCCAAAAATCAGGCAACAGAAATATAATTTTGGCAGTCTTGAACAGATAAGCTGCAAAACCTTTAGTTCGCAACTAGAACATTTAGTATATGTAGCTGTTAATAAATTTAATTAGGGTTGATCACAGATCTGTGCTTCTACTTTTAGGTATGTCTAACCGCCCCTTGAATCTTACAAGACCGAAGTTTTTTTGGCGACGCCTGTTCGCTGCCGCTTTCACCAGTAGTTTATTGATTCCCCACTTTGGCGGCCAACCGGCAAAGGCTCAAGTAACAGAGTATTGCCAATTATCCACAGCAGCAGCGCAAACAAAAGAAGATTTACGTTTGTCAGCGCTAAAAGGCAATCAAGATGCCCAAACTCGCTACCAACAATTGGTGCAACAACAGGCAAAGGAATTACAGGATTGCCGCAATCGTACTTGGCCACAAATTCAAGCGATTTGGTTACGTTTATATCCTTGTGACATTCAGCCAGGAGCGATTGACCAAATTATGGATCGAATCGTCAACCGTGGCTATAACCAAGTTTATGTAGAAGTTTTCTCCGACGGTCAAGTATTATTACCAGCAGTCAATAATCCTACGGTTTGGCCATCAGTAATTCGGACTCCAGGCGCTGAAAATATTGATTTACTATCTATTGCCATTCAAAAAGGACGGCAACGGGGTTTAAAAGTTTATGCTTGGATGTTTACCAACAACTTCGGCTATACTTACGCTCAACGTCGGGATAGAGAAGAAGCGATCGCTCGTAATGGTCAAGGACAAACTAGCTTATATCTTCCAGATAATAGTTCCCAACTCTATATAGATCCTTATCACCCACAGGCAAAACGTGACTACTATCAATTGGTACAGGAAGTAGTCCGCCGTCGCCCCGATGGAGTGTTATTTGATTATGTACGCTATCCACGACAGCCAGGAAGTAATTCCATTGCCACCAAAGTTTCAGATTTATGGTTATTTAGTAAAGCCACCCAAGAAGCTTTATTTCGACGCGCACAAAATTACAAAGGGTTGGAATTAATTCGGCGATTTCTTAGTAAAGGATATGTCACCGCCGGAGATATAGCGGAAATAGATAAATTACATCCCCAAGAAGGCGAACCAATGTGGCAAGGTCGCGTTCTCCAACCAGAACAAAAATCACTGTTGTCTGCAACCGATAGACAACCAATATTGCAAACACAATTGTGGCAACTCTCAGTGGCCCACGCTATGCAAGGTATTCTAGACTTTGTAGCTTTAGCTAGTTACCCAGCACAGCAACTAGGTATTCCGTCTGGCGCCGTATTTTTCCCTGATGGTAACCAAGCCGTAGGACAAGGGTATGATTCTCGCTTACAACCTTGGGATAGGTTTCCTAGTTCCTTAGAATGGCATCCCATGTCTTATGCAACTTGCGGTACTGCTAATTGCATTGTGCAGCAAGTACAACAAGTTCTCAATTCTGCACAACCAGGGACAAAAGTAATCCCTGCGTTAGCCGGCACTTGGGGAAAATCAGTCAGTAATCGTCCATCCTTAGAAGCCCAAATGCAAGCACTGCGGCAATTTGCTCCCCAACTAGCGGGAGTGAGTCATTTTGCTTATTCTTGGCAATACCCTGAACATGATAGCGATCGCAAATTTTGTCGTGTGCGGTAAAAGTAAAGAAACAAGTGGTTTAGGGGAAGATTTTTTCTTCCTATGAATAAACCTCGTCCATCACGAAAAATAGAGTTTTGGTCATTGCGACGCCAGGAAGCAATCTCATAATCTTGACTACAAACTACACTTTTCAAAGTAGACAAGGTTTATTTCAAGTTGTTGCTGAAATTTGTTGCAACCAAACTTCTAAATCTTCGACTGAGAAAAAATCTAGCAGCGCCACTGCTAAATCTTCTAACTGAGTCAGCGATAACCCCTGAACTCGTTCTTCTAACTCGGGAGTAAGCGTACCCACCCGTCGAGGAAGTAGACGCAGAACTAAGGATAGTGTTGCTTGTTGCTTTCCTTGTTCAATCCCTTGTTCAATTCCTTGTTCAATCCCTTCTTCCATCCAACTTGTAACTATTTGCATAACTACCTCCTGTTCTTTTGGTTCTATCCTAGCAATATCATTTTGTAACAGTATTTGCTCTTGTGGACTTAGGCGTAAATAGGTGTCAATGAAACCAGAAATCAAACGCATCCGTGCTGGATCTAATCGTAATGTTGCCAACAGCCGCAAACATTCAAATTTGACTTGACGGCGTTCTGCTGGTGCAATTTTCATTTTTGCCATTAATGCAGTAGCTACTGGATTTTTTTGGCGCAGAAAATCTCGCCAGTTTAGTTGATTTAATTGGATGACATCATAGTTGAACTGTAAAATAACTTTATGAGGAAATGCTATTTGATGTACATTTTTTTCTGGCGTTTGTGGAGAATCGTAAGATAATATAACCACCGGGTAAATAGGTATGTCGAATTTTTCATATAAGCGGGAGAAGTAGCGAAACATCCGCTTATCAAAGTTGGGTTGCTTATAAGATTGGTTTTCTACGTGAATCACAAAGCAAGACTCTTGTCCTAGAAATTTAACTTTGACAATTAAGTCAGCTTCGTAACGTTCTCCAGCCGTGACATCAGTGAAGACTTCCTTATCTAAAAACTGTATAGAATCTCGTTCCAGATAACTTAGTACTTCGGGTAAGAATAATTCTAGGAACTCCACAAAAAATGTAGTCAGGAGTTCCTTAAATAAACGGTCATGATCAATCATATAATCATCTAAATTTAGTTGTAATTATTTGGTTTCCATCCAATTATTACCAGCACGCACATCCACAATTAAAGGTACACTTAAAGCAACAGCATCTTCCATCACTGACTTAATTTGTGGTTGTAATTCTTCCCATTCTGGGGGGGGAACTTCAAACACTAATTCATCGTGGACTTGCAATAAAAGACGCGCTTGATACTTAGGCAAAATATCATGTATTCGCACCATCGCAATTTTGATAATATCGGCGCTGGAACCTTGAATTGGCGCATTAGCAGCAGAACGGAGTAAACCTGCATCATAAGCACCAAGATTTTTCAATTTACTCAAGTCAATGTCTTCAAGATTGCTGCCGTGTAATTTGCGTAGACTATTATTGGTAAACTCAACATAGCGACGACGACCAAGAATTGTTTCCACATAACCTTGAGCGATCGCCTGTTTTTTTACTCCTTCTAAATAGGCAAAAACTTTGGGGTAACGTTCGTTAAAGCGCTTAATAAACTCGTTAGCAATTCCTTTATCTATCCCCGTTGAACGAGAAAACTTCAGCGAACCCATGCCATAAATTACACCAAAATTAATAGTCTTAGCTAATCTGCGTTCATCTGATGTAATATCTTCTTTTTCAAAAATTAATCGCGCTGTGACTGTGTGAATATCTTCATTTTGCTGATATGCTTGCACCAAAACTGGCTCTTGACTTAAATGAGCCAAAATTCTTAACTCTATTTGTGAGTAATCAGCCGCCACCATTAACCATCCTGGTTCTGGTAAAAATGCCTTGCGAATTTGACGACTAAAAGCTGTGCGAATGGGAATATTTTGTAAGTTGGGATTCGATGAAGATAACCTACCAGTTGATGTTGCTGTTTGATTAAAATTAGTATGTACACGTTGGGTATCTGGACGCACCAAGGCTGGTAAGGCATCTACATAAGTGGACTTTAATTTAGATAAAGTGCGGTATTCAATGATGGCATCAACAAACCCAGTTTGATCAACTTCTTGGAGTCTTTCTAAAGTCGCTGCATCTGTAGAATAACCTGTTTGAATTTTCCGGGAATAGTTGGTGCTTAAACCCAATTTTTCAAATAATATTTGACTTAATTGTTTGGGAGAACCCAAATTAAATTTTTCTCCCGCGATTTCTGTGGCTGTCTCTTCTAATTTGGCTAAATCTATCTCTAACTGCTGTGAAAGTTCCCCCAGATAAGCTGAATCAATGGAAACACCTGTATATTCCATCTCCGCTAAAACTGCTTCTAGGGGTTGTTCTACTTCTAGTAATAACTTGTGCAAGGCGGGAACTTTATTTAGTTCCTCCCGTAATTGCGCTACAAGCTGATAGGTAGCGTAAACTTGCAAACAACAATAATTAGCTACATGATTAATATCTATATCCGCAATAGTTTTACCTTTGGGGACTAAATCTGGATAATTTTGCAAAGTTATTCCCAAGGATCGGAGCGCCAAATCAGTTAAGTTGTGACTAGTATCTGGATTGAGAATATAACTAGCCAGCATAGTATCAAATACAACTCCCGCCAAGTTAATTCCTTGACAACGGAAAACTAAGCGGTCAAATTTGCTGTTTTGAAAGGTTTTTGGATAATTAATACTTTCAAGAATGGGCTTTAGTGCTGCTAAAACTACATCTTGACTAAGATTTTTCCCTGTTTTGTGAGCTAAGGGAATATATGCTGATTCGTCTGGTTTGGTTCCCCAACAGCAGCCAATTCCTACTAGTACAGCATCTCGTGGTTCTAAATCACTAGTTTCTGTGTCCCAAGCGACGGGGGTTTCTAGGTTCGTGAATGTTTTGAGTACCTCCACCAATTCAGTAAGTTTGACTTCGGTATTAATGATTATTGGTTGAATTGGTGAAGCCGATGGCTGGGGAACTGCTGCTGTATCAGCCGCACTGAAAAACCACACATCATCATCTTCATCATCACTGGGTGCTGTTGTGGCTTCTACAACTTCACCACCAAATCTTTCCTGAAGTTGGTTAACTTTGCCTAAAAAAGTCTTGAATTCTAGCTTTTCTAAAATTGGGATGAGAAAAGTGGTATCAAACCCTGTTAATTTGCAATCTTCTAAATTAACTTCTAAAGGCACATCTATAACTATGCTGGCCAAATAGCGAGATTTTTGAGCATCTTCTTGACCTGTTACCAGTTTTTTATGAGTTGCACCGGGAATTTTATCTAGTGCTGCATAAATTTTTTCCAGAGAACCGTAGGTATTAAGTAGCTGGACTGCTGTTTTTTCTCCAATCCCCTTGACACCGGGAATATTATCTGATTTATCCCCACAGAGGGCTTTAAAATCGACTATCTGTGTAGGCAATACGCCTAATTTTTCTTTGACTTCTGCTGTACTAAACTCAGTGATGCTATTTGTAGAGCGCTTTAATGCATCAGGACTAAAATTTAAAACAGTAATTTCTTTTTCCGGGTCGATGAGTTGAAATAAATCACGATCGCCTGTGAGAATTTTCACTTTATATCCGGCGGCGGTTGCTTTTTGTGCTATGGTTCCCAACACATCATCGGCTTCATAACCAGGTGCGGTGAAGATTGGCAAATTCAACCCTGTCAGCAATTCTTGGAGATTTTTTAAATCAGGTACAAAGTCTTCTGGTGTACCTGGACGATCCGCTTTATAAGTATCGTCGGCTTCGTGGCGAAAAGTTGGTAAGCCTAAATCAAATGCGATCGCCATTGCTTGTGGCTGTTGTGTAGCTATAACTTCCAGTAAGCACTTGAGAAAGCCAAAACATACACTAGTAGGAATCCCCGACTTTGTACGCAGTCCACCATCGCGTCCTTTAGCAAAAGCGAAGTATGAACGAAAAGCCAGAGAGTGTCCGTCTACAAGGATGAACGTCGGACGTGTTGTGTTTACAGAATCAGAAGTTAGAGACATAGCCTTATTTTAGCTGTAGCATACCGACATCATTGGCAAGTAACGAGAATCCTCATATCTACTAGATACAGGCATTCTGAAATTTACAATGTCTTTAATACAGTGATATGTATAAAAAATATCATCCTCTTAGAGTTAATACGTGATTATAGTTAAACTGGGTTTTCAGTAAATCGCCAAGATATCTCAATTTCCCTAAAAACTTGGATAAATCAACAAAAACTAGAAGTAAATTTTAGTTATTAATTATCAATATTATAGCCTTTTGGAACAACAAAACTTTATATAAAAATTCTCAAAAGTATAGTTATCGAACTAAGTTTCTTATGAAAGCTTTACATGAAATTACGTATATTTATCAAGCCGATAAGACCAATATCAGAGTTAGAAATAGATGAGTAATCATGCAATCGTTCGTTTGAAAAACTCATTTCCCATGACAACAAAACTACTCAACTCTCTAGCCGCCGCTACAACCTTAGCAGGTGTTTTAGCAACAGCAGGTGCCGCAAGTGCAGCTTCTTTGAGCTACACCGAAAGTGCTTCTATCGGTATGCAGAACACAAATATTGTCAACGCACCTCTGAGCATTCAAAAGTTTGACTCATCTCTGGGTACGCTCACAAGTGTTACAGTAAATTTCGCCACTGACGTAACTGGAAGTGCAAGATTTGAGCATACAGGCCAAGGTCAAAACGACTTGACAGTTAATTTAGGTGCTTTGATTTCGTTAGGAATCAATGATGATTTAAGCCTATTAGGCCTGACTCCCTTGACACCAAGTGTTTCTCAAACCTATACAGTTGGTTCATTTGATGGTGTCCTTGATTTTGACGGCCCATCTGGAAAAACTATTAACGGATTAATGGCAGCGGATTCCTCTAGCAAGACATTTACCGATACCAACGATTTAGCCAAATTTATTGGTGCTGGTAATTTGGACTTTTTATTCTCAGCTACTGCTACCTCAAATGTTACAGGTTCTGGTAACGTGGCTACTTTTATCACTACACTTGCTGGTGCGAATATCTCAGTGGTATACAACTACGAGACAACGCAGTCAGTTCCTGAACCCACTGCGGCCCTTGGCTTAGGTTTATTTGCAGGGGTTGGTCTTTTGTCACAACGCAAAAAAAGCTGGCTGAAGATTTCCAATTCCTAGACCTTCCTCAATGGGTGGACTGTTTCCCATCCTTTTGCATAGCAACGACATTTAATCTATAGACAGGTGTTAGTTTTTGGTGTAATCAACGATCATACTTGCAAAAATAAATTTTAAAAACCCGGATACAGATCTGGGTTTTTTTTGTTGTGATGATGAAACCAAATAAATTGCTAAGTGAACGGAATTTGTTAATCTCAATACTGGGAGTTTAAACCTGGATAAGGAATTTATGCACCAAGCATCTGCCTCCGAGTTGGCATCCATTGATCATCAAGCCACAGCTGCAAAAGAGATTAAATTACTGGTATTAGATATAGATGGCACGATTTCTGGAGAGTCTAACACTTTGAGCGAACCTGTAAAGCAAGCGATCGCCTCAGTACAAGCCAAAGAAATTGCAGTGGCCATTGCTACTGGTCGCATGTATCGTTCAGCTTTACGATTCCATCAGGAAATTAACTCTGTTTTACCATTGATGGCTTATCAGGGCGCTTGGATTCAAGACCCAGCTACTCAAAAAATGCATCGACATTTAGCAGTTTCGCGGGAAATTGCTGGGCAATTACTAGACTATTTTGAACAACCGCAGCTGCGATCGCTTTTATCTGTCCACTTTTATATCAATGACCAGCTTTATGTGCGTGAGTTAACCCCAGAAACTCAAACTTATGCCGCACGTTCTGGAATTACACCAATTCCTGTGGGCGATTTGCGCCAAGTCTTGACGAATGAACCCACAAAAGTCCTGGCTTTATGCCACGACACAAAAGTGATCCAAGATTTATTGGGAAATTTACGTCGTCAATACACACCCGCTGAACTCTATCTGACAACATCTGTGGCTACCTTCTTTGAAGCAACTAATGCTTTTGTCAATAAAGGCACTGCTGTACGTTACTTAGCAGAAGAACTACTAGGCTTACAAAGCAGCAATGTGATGACCATTGGTGATAATTTCAACGATTTGGAAATGCTAGAATACGCTGGCATCGGTGTAGCTATGGGCAATGCACCAGATGGTGTGCAAGCGATCGCTCAGTGGGTAGCTCCTAATGTAGAGGAAGACGGTGCTGCTACTGCTATGGAAAAATTTCTACTATCCTAAGGGGTATTTTTTCTATTTACCCTGTATAAAATAAATGAAATCAGAAAGGACACCGACGACTGGCCGTGTTTCGTCTCGGTGCCCTTGCTGGTTCGCTCCTCACACACCTGATAATATAGCCGAGGTGATTACATGAGTCAATAGTTACTACAAAAGTTTTGTTTTTCTCAGAGACACTACTGTCTTTTACCACGTTTATTCAGTACCAAATTTGTCGGCATTCTTTTTGAGGAAGCTCTAGTTAAATCAGAAATCTTTGGGGTACCTTTTTTGGAGAGTCAGCAAGGGCAGACACTAGCAAATCATAACTCCAGAGGAGCAAAAATCCCCAGTTTATTTACCAGCAAAAACTTCAACACAGACTGAGTAGCCATCACCAATCCTAACCTGGCTTGAGCTAGCTCTAGCGAAGAAATTTTGACATTTCCCCAAATACGACACTTACGCCAAAAAACTTCAAAAGCTTGACTTAAATCTAGTGCTGCTTTTTCCCAATTCACAGAATCATTTACATGAGGGAACTCTAAGTTATCTACAACTTTTACTAACTCCGCAATTAGATGACCTTCAGCGGGATGACTGAGACGCATCTGGTAATTATGGTTGAGCCAAGGTATCTGTTCTTGGGAGTTTTCGCTAGTATCTGCCAGTAGATTTTTTAATTTAATCAATTCTTCTCGGTGAGCTAGTAGCAGTAATGAGCAGCAGCGTGCATGGGCATATTGAACAGCAAATAATCGCTCAGAATTGTCAAGGGAAATTTTTCTTTTTGCTATTTCCTCTATTTGCCCCTGTTCCCCAAATGGGGCCCCAACTTCCTCTTCGTTCTCTAAACTCTGAATGGCAATACTTTGTAACCAAGCAGCTAACAACAGGGGCTTTAGTTCTACATAAATCGAACCAGGGGGAACAATCTGCACTCTGAAAACTTCGCCACAGCTTGCTGAGAAGTGAGACGCGATACCACTCGCTATCTCCATTGGTGTTCGATTATGAGATTTTGATAGCTTGAGGGCTATATCCGAGATATACAAAACTCGATTATTATCTCTACCTTTATATAGAGGAATTTTTTGCCCATCTATGCATAGGTTCTGATGATGAGAAGTATAAATACTGAGCGATTGCATAAAGTAGCTATGTATTAGCTGCTTAATTGCTGTATATTTACTCACTAGTAGCCTTTAATGCATAGATTGTGATCCTCAAGCAGTATTTCATGATTATTTATCTATTTCCTTCATCTATCTGAAGATGGATATCTACTTTAGATAAAGAAAAATGAGAGTAGGATAAAATTTGATGAATATTCGATGAATAGTAAGTAAACTTTACTACCATCATTGTACAGTAGGAAGTATAACAAAAGAGTAGAGTGTAAATTCAACGCTTTCTACTCTTTGTATGGCTGGCGCTGTTAGGCGTTAAGCCTACCCTGCCAACACAAAGACACTCCTTGCACCTTTTTATGATCGTCTTTGTCTTCAGCCGAACGCTCTTTGTTACCTATGCAATCTCCATCCTCCTTTTCTGAGGCATCACGGCCTTTTCTGACTTGGCAACGGATTCTTGACTGGGCTCAAGAACACTACCGCTGCCGCACCTTTAGCAAAGATGAACGCATTCCAGCCCGACCTGGTTTGCTGTATTTGGTGCAAAGGGGCGCAATCCGTATGGTAGGAACCGCACAAGTTAGTGCTACTGCCAGTCAGCTCACGTCTCGAAGAATTAACAGAACTCCAGAAGAAGCTTTCTTGGGTTTTGTTGGCGCGGGACAACCGTTTGAAATTGTTGCTCAGTCACCATTCACGCTCCAAGCATACGCCCACGTTGACCAAACTGCGGTGCTGTGGATGTACTGGCACGACTTAGACAATTGGCCTCACTTCCGCCGTGAAGTCATGGATGCCTTTAGGTATCAGCACCAGCGCAAACTCTTGTGGCTGAGTGCCTTGGGACAACGCCGCACCATTGACCGACTCTTAGGATTTCTCACATTGTTGATTGAGGAATATGGAGAGCCGGCCATGAGCGAGACTGATCCTGATGTAATTCGTGGCTATTGTCTGCCCTTCCCTCTCACCCATGCCCAAATTGGTAGCGCGATTGGTTCAACTCGTGTTACTGTTACTCGCTTGATGGGTAAGTTGCGCCAACGCGGCTTAATTCTCACCCAAGGGGATAATCTCATTTGCTTACCAGCAGAGTCGATTAATCGAGTTAGCTAAAGCGAAGTTTAGATTTTTGAAGAGAAGCCCCAGTAAGCTAACGTCAGCAACACCACCTTACTGCTAGGCTTGACCAATCTGTTTGACCACCACAAACAGATGGCTCTTAAACGGGTAATTTACTGAGTCCAAGAATCTCAATGTTCAATTTGTTCCGTTTACCAGGGCATTTAAAAGGGAGAATAAATGGTCTGGTAGGGAACATTAGAGAACAGTCTATTGCCCTTGTATCCGCCCCAACGGCAAGAGCCAATAGAATTTTAGGAAGTGCTTTTGGGGCATCAGCGTATTAGATGTCAGCAGGACTATCAGCTAATTGTCGAAAGGCTTGGGTGGTCGTGGAAATTGATTATAGGGGAGACCTAAAGTTTGACCACCCATAATGCCTGAGACTCATTTGTCATGAATAATTCGCAATCAGTAAACTGACGCGAATAAATTAAACTATGTTAAGTAATGTAAAAAAATGAACTACGCTTGTAGTGACAAGTAGCGTGGAACAGTAATGGCTTCCCATGAGTGCGCTAGCTCGCTATAAGCCTCTAATTATGTATGTCTTCTACGGTATTCTGCAAAAGATGCTGCATTTTATTAACTAACAGATTCTTGTACCTCGTAGTGCAATCTGGTAGCTATACGGAATAATTCTTGCCCTGTATGTAAATGACGCTCGTCGTAGCTCAAAGGGAAGTAAGCCAATTCTTCTATACCATCTGCTACTTGACTAAGACTATGGTAAATGTAGGCAGCTGTTTTTGCTAAACTTGGGGGATTTGGCAGGGAACGAAAAGCTAATTGGGCTTGCTTGAGGTCATCTCGACAGGCGTTTAAGTATTCCTGGAATTCCTCTAATAATTCATCATCAAAGGGATCAGCGGCTAATTGCTCAATTTGATCCTCTAGAGAATTGAGAATGTTATCTAGCAAGTCATTGACTGGTTGGTAAACTAGGCGCAGCCATGCTTCAACGTGTTCGTCCGCATCTCGTCCTGTTGGTCTAGTTGTCTGGTAACGTTTTTGAGCTGATGCTGTCCGCTGTTGATAATTGCTCTGGAATTTTTGGGAATCTTCTTGCAGTTTTTGGTCATAGCTGTGTCGATTTTGACTGTCCCCTAAGACTTCATAAGCTGCATTGATGCGAATAATTTGTTCTTTATCTGCTGTTTCTTGGTTGCTGTCAGGATGAAACAACTTTACCAAGCGGCGATAAGATTGCTTAATCTCCGCTTGGCTAGCATTAGGATTAACTTTGAGAGTTTCGTAGTGATTAGAAACGTGTTTAGAATCGACCATTTATCCAATTTAACGTTAGCTAATGCTAGTGGCCAACCTAGCTTCTAAGTCTTGGAACAACGGTGTACTTAAATATCTTTCTCCAAAACTGGGCTGAATCATCACGATTAAGCGTCCCTCATTTTCTGGACGTTGGGCAACACGGATAGCTGCACATAAGGCTGCACCGCTAGAAATCCCAGATAGTAGACCTTCTTCTCTAGCTAAACGCCGACCATAAGCGATCGCTTCGTCATCCGTCACACTAATCACTTCATCAATCAATTCTGTTTTTAGTACTTGAGGGACAAACCCAGCTCCAATTCCCTGAATTTTGTGGGGGCCTGGTCGTCCTCCAGATAGCACTGGGCTATTGGCTGGTTCAACTGCGATCGCCTGAAAACTAGGTTTACGAGCTTTAATAATTTCCGCTACCCCAGTGATTGTACCACCTGTACCTACCCCTGCCACGATCATATCTACCTGTCCATCAGTATCTGACCAAATTTCTTCAGCTGTCGTTTCCCGATGCACTTTCGCATTGGCTGGATTGCGGAACTGCTGCAACATATAGGTATGTGGGGTAGTATCAACTATTTCTTGGGCCCGCCGAATTGCCCCACTCATCCCTTCAATACCTGGTGTTAATTCTAATTCTGCCCCATAAGCCCGCAACATCGCCCGGCGTTCCCCACTCATGGTTTCTGGCATAGTTAAAATTAAGCGATAACCCTTGGCTGCTGCGGCCATTGCCAGGGCGATTCCTGTATTTCCCGATGTGGGTTCTACCAATAAAGTCTTGCCAGGAGTAATCAACCCTTCCTCTTCGGCGGCATTAATCATACTTACCCCAATCCGGTCTTTGACTGATGCCGATGGGTTTATGCTTTCGAGTTTCACAACTATTTGCGCCACACATCCTTCAGCTTCAGGGATGCGGTTTAACTGTACTAGAGGTGTCCGACCAATAAGTTCTGTAATGTTACGCGCAATTTTCATTATTGTTCCTTATCTATATAGTTAGTAGTCAAAAGTCAATAGCCAAAGCAACTGTGGACTAAATGTAATACATAATATCCAACTGTCGCCGAGAATCTCGCTTCTCACAAAGATCCTGAAGTGTATAGTTTTGTAAAACTGAGTTGGCGGCTTGACGTGCTTCTTGCCAGATTTCTTTGATTACAGAAGTATCTATACTTTTGGGGTTAGTATCGTCTTCACATACCCGCACATCTGACCCTTCCAGACATTCTAAAACATCGAAGAGTGTAATTTTCCAAGGTTCTTTTGTTAAAAAATAGCCACCTTTTGACCCGCGTTGACTTTTTACTATACCCCCACGTCTTAAAGTCGCCAATAGTTGTTCTAAATAGCGATCAGGTATGTTTTGTTGCGCGGCAATTTGTCGAATTTGCATCGGTTCACCGCTTTCGTAATGAGTGGCCATCTCTATTAAGGCGAGAATGGCATATTCAGATTTACATGATAGTTCCACAGGCATGAATACTAGTAAGGGATCAAGTGTTAGTTAAGAAGAGTTATCAGTCTTTACTTTTCTAGTATACTCCGGTTCTCCACTGGGGTTTGTTATTTCGTTGGTTATTCGTTATTTTTCCACCCCCTCATCTTCCCAAATAAAAAACCCCACCTAACGGCAGGGCGTAATAGAGTCTCAAATGTTTAGCCAATTTACAAAACTCTAGAAGGTGAATGTAGTTCTGAGAGTACCAATCACTGCATCAGAGTTATCGCTGTTTTGACCAGGATTGGTCAACCAGATAACGCCAGGAGTCACTGAGATGTTATCGGAAACTTGGTACTTGTAGAAGCCTTCAACTTGGTATGGCAATCTGTTAAAGCCATCTACCACACCACGCGCATAGGGTTGAGCGCCTGCAAAAATACCTAAAACGTTACCTCTTTTACCAAAGTCAGGTAATGCTACCCCAACACCGTAAGTCCAAACCTCTTTGTCATCATCTACACCGAATCCTGTGACATCTGTGTAAGAAACGAACCCACTAACTGACAGTCTATCACTGGGTCTGAAGGCAGCTGACACACCATAAGAATTGGTAGAAGATGGGTTTTGCAGAATATTGGCTAAACTACTACCTACGATAGGATTAGTTACTGAACCTGAGTCGAATAAGCTACTACCTGCGCCATGATAACCATGTACGTAGGTTGCTGCTAGTGCCAAGCGATCGCCTACACTAAAGTTCAATTGTCCTAAAGCAGCATAGTTGCCGTTGAACACACCTTCACCTAGTCCTGGACTGTTAGGTTCAGATCCCAAATAACCGACAGTTAGGGAACTAGGTCTGAGAATACCGCCACCTTGACCAAAAGGTAAGGTTAAGGCAAGACCAGCACCACCACCAATCCGATAAATGGGATTTTCCGAAGCAAAGGTTGTTAAAGCACCGTTACCACCATCGAAGTCTTCAAAGTAAGGGTTGTTGGTGGCGGCGTAATCACTATGAATACCTCCAGTGGCCGCAATATACACTTGTGCTGGTCCGACAGGAACGTAGTACGCCAACCAATCTATGTTGACATTATTACTACCAGTGTTCCCGACGTTAAAAGTTTGAAGACCTTCACCACTGGGAAGACCACCCACTTCAGTACCCAAATTAAAGTTTTCGGCGTTACCAGATGCCAAACGGGTGTGCAAAATATCTCGGCCAGTAAAGCTGGTTTGCAGGTCTAGACGGACTCTGTTTTGGAATACAGTGTTATTATTGTCGCCAACTGTATCACCGAAAGCATCTGTAACAGCAAATATGGCTTCACCAACTAGCTTGGTGGTGGTGGAGAACTGATTAGCTTCTAATTCAGCTGTCCGCGCTTCTAGGGAATCTACACGACCGCGTAGAGTTGCCAATTCTGCGGAAAATTCTTCTTGTAAACGTTGTAAAGTCGCTAAATCTTCTCTGGTCACCGCGTCAGCTGTGGCTGTGGCGATCAATTCATTAACTCTATCCAAACAAGCATTTAAACCAGCTGCAAATTCATAACGAGTTAATGCACGGTTACCGCGATATGTCGCATTGGGGTAACCTGCAATACAACCGTAACGCTCTACTAAGGATTGCAACGCTTGGAATGCCCAGTCTGTCGGTTGTACGTCCGAAAACTGTGAAACCGATGTTACTTGGGATAGGGTAGTGTTTTGTCTCCCTTCGTTGCTATAGCTATTAACTTGGTTAATTACATTGTCGTTAGCTGCTTGAGCCAATATTTCTGGCTGTGGCGCTACTTCAATCACAGTTTGTTCTGTTGCCGACACTTCAGTGGTAGTGCTTGGGGCTGCTATTGCTGCTCCTGAAACCAACAAGGTTGCTCCCAAAACTGCGGGGCTAACCACCAGGGATTTCCACAATATGTTAGACATTTTCACTTTTCTCCTCACACCTTGTACCGTTGTTGCATTCGCTACGCCTATTATCAAAATTAATTCGGTTAATCCGCATTAAGTTGAGAATGACGCATTCTAATTTAATGATAATTGCACAAGTAGCAATATTATACCAACCTGTCTTTAATCATATAGGAGTTTTTATGTAGTTGAGGACATAAATTGATCATAAAAGCCTGGCCCCCTTTGCTTGTCAGCCAATTTAGTACCATCCGCTTCACCATACCCTTAGCAACAAAAAACCCCGCCTGATGACGGGGTGCAATAAACTTTAAAGTTTGTTTTCAGTAAACTGACAAAACTCTAGAAGGTGAATGTGGTTCTGAGAGTACCAATTACTGCATCAGAGTTATCGCTGTTTTGACCAGGGTTGGTCAACCAGATAACGCCAGGAGTAACGGAGATATTATCGGAAAGTTGGTACTTGTAGTAACCTTCAACTTGGTAGGGAACTCTGTTAAATCCAGGTTGGATGCCACGTGCGTAGGGTACAGCACCACCGAAGATACCTAGTACGTTACCTCTCTTACCAAAGTCAGGTAACGCTACACCAACACCGTAGCTCCAAACTTCGCCGTTGTCGTTAGCACCAAAGCCATTAACATCGGTATAGGAGACAAAACCGCTGACGGAGAGTCTATCGCTGGGACGGAAGGCTGCGGAAACACCGTAGGAATTAGTTGCGAATGGGTTGGTGCTACCATCGGTTCTATCAACACCACCAAGGTTGGCGATTGAAGTACCTACTACAGGAGAAGTGTTGTTGCCTGCGTCAAAGATTCTGCTACCTGCACCATGATAACCATGAACGTAGGTTGCAGCTAAAGCTATGCGATCGCTAACGCTAAAGTTCAATTGTCCTAAAGCAGCATAGTTTCCTTGGAAGATACCGGAACCTAGACTGGGATCGTTAGCTTCTGAGCCTAAGAAACCTACAGTTAATGAACTGGGTCTGAGGATACCGCCACCTTGACCAAAAGGTTGTAAGGTGAAGGCAAGACCAGCACCACCACCGATGCGATAAATGGGGCTTTCAGAAGCAAAGGTTGTTAAAGCACCGTTACCACCGTCAGTACCATCATTGAAGTAGGGATTGTTTACTGCTGCATAATGGCTGTGTCTACCACCATTTGCGGCAATATAAACTTGGGCTGGGCCAACAGGAGCTTGGTAAGTTAATCTGTCGATTTCAACGTTGTTACCGATAGTGTTACCAACGTTAAATGTTTGGAAGCCTTCACCACTAACAGTGCCAGCCTCACCCAAAATAGGTGGTGAACCAACGCCTAGATTAAAACGATCTGCGTTGCCAGATGCTAAACGAGTTGTTAACACGTCTCGACCGGTAAAGCTGCTTTGTAAGCCTAAACGGACTCTGTTTTGGAATACAGTGTTATTATTGTCGCCTGCTGTATCGCCAAAAGCGTCAGTTAGAGCAAAAACGGCTTCACCAACTAGCTTGGTGGTGGTGGAGAACTGATTAGCTTCTAATTCAGCTGTCCGCGCTTCTAGGGAATCTACACGACCGCGTAGAGTTGCCAATTCTGCGGAAAATTCTTCTTGTAAACGTTGTAAAGTCGCTAAATCTTCTCTGGTCACCGCGTCAGCTGTGGCTGTGGCGATCAATTCATTAACTCTATCCAAACAAGCATTTAAACCAGCTGCAAATTCATAACGAGTTAATGCACGGTTACCGCGATATGTCGCATTGGGGTAACCTGCAATACAACCGTAACGCTCTACTAAGGATTGCAACGCTTGGAATGCCCAGTCTGTCGGTTGTACGTCCGAAAACTGTGAAACCGATGTTACTTGGGATAGGGTAGTGTTTTGTCTCCCTTCGTTGCTATAGCTATTAACTTGGTTAATTACATTGTCGTTAGCTGCTTGAGCCAATATTTCTGGCTGTGGCGCTACTTCAATCACAGTTTGTTCTGTTGCCGACACTTCAGTGGTAGTGCTTGGGGCTGCTATTGCTGCTCCTGAAACCAACAAGGTTGCTCCCAAAACTGCGGGGCTAACCACCAGGGATTTCCACAATATGTTAGACATTTTCACTTTTTCCTCACACCTTGTATAGATAATTGTGTTCGTTGAACTTACTCTCTAAAACTCAACATATTCCTATGTAGAAGTTTTGGATGATGCATCGTTGCCACTACTACAATTTTAGGTTTTTGCCTGGCTAATAACTGATTAATTAAAAATGTTAAAAATCAATGTAATTAACTTGTGCAAAAACATAGCTTCCTAACATAGCATTATAAAGCATTTGAAGTATATGGCAAGCTACAAGCGATCGCCTGATTAACTGTCACATCTAATGGTCTGTAAGCCTGAAGTAAGGGTAAGGGGTTTGCCATTTTTTTCCTCTGTCTCTAGTCTTAAAAACTTAATTTAATTGGCAATTTTCCCTTGGGCTTTTTTAAGCGATTTGAGAAATTTTCGCAGCTACTTCAAAGTCTTTTTGGGTTAACCCACCTGCATCATGTGTCGTCAGTGCAATATTGACTTTGTTATAAGAAATTTCTATATCAGGATGATGTCCTGATGTCTCAGCAGGTTCTACCAGTTTATTCACAAATTCAATAGCTGCTATAAAATCTTTAAATTTGCGGGTAGTCTGCAACTTAGATCCTGCAATTGTCCAATCTGACAAGCGGCTTGCCTCTGCTTGAATTTCTGTATCAGTCAGTAGTTTTGCCATATCCAAAAATTCCTGCTTACATCTTAGCCATATCTTGCATTGCATTATTTGGGCGCTTCATTTACACTTCACCCTTGATGTTCATGCTTCATTTACATTGCACCCTTTATGTTCATATAGAGAAATTCAGACTGAACTCTCTTCAGGGTTAAATGCCATAAATACGCAAGATATTATATTTAGGACTTAATAAAAACTTTAACGCAATTCCTATTTGAATTTGCTACGGCAATCATTAATTAATCAAAAGTCACCCCTAAAAAACTATCCGCTCTGATTTAGATCAGATGACCTAATACCAGAGCGGTGTAGCGGGTCTTCAGGTTGCAACCAGACTGCCGGAAGGAACTCCGATCTTTAGCCTAGCTACTTGAGCTAACTTAGTCTCACAAGGAAACTAAGGCTAACTTTTAGAGAACAGCCCCGGCGCGCAGCCGGCTAACTGCAACCTGATGACCCATGCATTTACTACTTTCTATCATGGGCATCACCTCCTTGTTGCCTAAGCGGACTTAGTTTCAAAAGGGCA
This sequence comes from Nostoc sp. CCY0012, assembly GCF_963920855.1. Lineage (NCBI taxonomy): Bacteria > Bacillati > Cyanobacteriota > Cyanophyceae > Nostocales > Nostocaceae > Nostoc > Nostoc sp. CCY0012. The sequence goes on from NZ_CAWUDM010000060.1 coordinate 38,307, forward strand.
GAGCGTTTACTCTGGGTTATTAACCTGCAATCAATATAACACAGAAATTTTAGAGAGGTTAACTCTAAATAAATAAACCCCCGCCAAAAGGCGGAGGATGATGAAAAAATGGCAATTAAACCATTCTTACAGTGCGTTACCGCGAGGTAGAACTTCCTCAGGGAATACAAATTGTTCGTGAGGCTGATCTTGAGGAGCCATCCAAGCGCGGATACCCTCGTTC